>DHPU01000025.1:24471-28925 GCA_002407935.1 Peptococcaceae bacterium UBA5356 | reverse complement strand
AAAAAATCCCATCCCCAAAAAGGGACGAGATTGATTACCCGCGATTCCACCCTGGTTGGAAGTAGTATGTAATATCCACAACTTCCCCCTTGCTTCCCGTTAACGCCGGCTGCGTCTTCTCTTACTTGCTTTTCAGCCTGATTGTTTACAGCTAAATTCTTCAGAGAAGAAACTCTCAGGTGGTCTTTTTACAACCTGTCCTAGTGATACTCTCAGCCACGGTATCACTTCTCTGGAGGTGGCTTCCTATAAAAAGTTGTCCTGCTCTACGCTTTTTGCTTGTATTAAATATTATCTTTTAAAAAATTATATGCCACCCAACCCATAATGTCAATTCCCAGTGAGTGTATTGAAAATTCTTTCGCTTTACTCTTCTGCAACAATACCTATATAATTATTTTAGGTATAATTTCATTACTATTTTTAAAAAATATATAATTGAAAAAGGAGTTGCACAAATGTATACCACTCTTAATTGTATCCCCTGTTTAATTAAGCACGCTATTTCCTCCGTGAAAATGGTGACCGAAAATGCGGCCTTACAAGAAAAAGTAGTCCGCCTTGTTCTGCAAGAACTACTTCAACTGGATTTTCAGCATAGTGCTCCCTATATGAATCGTTTGACTCACCGGATAATTAAACAACACTGTGCTTGCCCCGACCCCTACAAAGAGATTAAACAAAAATTTAATCAAGGAATCCTTAATCTTTATAACCATCTGGAAAAATCGGTCAAGGAAAGTGCTTACCCCTTTGAACAAGCCCTTCGTTATGCTGCCTCCGCTAATATTATTGACTTTGGCCTGAGCGATAGTCCAACCATGGAACAAGCCCAAAAAACTTTAGAAAGTTGCTTGAGCACTCCCATCCGCTTTAATACTGCCCACGACTTAGCAGAAGATATCCAAAAGGCCCAAAAAATTCTCTACCTAGGAGATAATTGCGGGGAAATTGTGGTAGATAAACTACTGCTCTCCAGAATGCCGTGCGAAAAAGTAACTTTTGTCGTCAAAGGCCAACCAATCATTAACGATGCCCTTATGGAAGATGCCATTTCTGCTGGTATTCCCGACTTAGTCAAAGTAATTGATAATGGCAGTGACGTGCCCGGAACAATCCTAGAACTTTGCTCCGAACGTTTTCAGCGGGAATTTGCCGAAGCCGACCTGATTATTGCTAAAGGACAAGGAAATTATGAAACCCTTGCCGATTTAAAAGGAAAAAAGATTTATTTCATCTTCAAAGCCAAATGTGACGTGATTACTGAACATCTGGGCTGCTCTCTTGGAGATATTATCCTCAAAAAACATCAATAATCACGCCTAGGCTTAATTTGCTCATTTAATATTAAAAAGACTAAACAGCATCTGGTTAAAATCGGCTAAATCGCCTTTTTCGTGATTTAGTATTTCCGTAAAAAGCTGTTTAACCTCGGGATTGCCTGCTTCGTTAATATATTGCTCATATTTATTAATCGTTTCTAATTCTAGGGAAATCGCTTTGACAACTTCTCTAAAAGTATTTAACCAACGAAGCTCCCTTTCTTGTGGTGGATAGCAATAAGGCCCTCGCCATAACTTAAAAGAAGGCTCTTGGTTCTCTACTAAATATGCACCAAGCGTATGTTCTATAAACTGTTCCTTCTGGGTCGAATCTAGTTTACTAACCATGCGTAATAACTGTAAATAATGTCCCATCTCATCACTTGCTTCATGAGCGAAATACTCTTGATACGTCATTCCATCGGTAAAAAGCTCATTAAGAACTTCTCGAGAAGCGGTAAAATAACTATATACCGCTTGAGAAATCTCCCGTTTCGCCGCCTCTCTTAAATTTTGTAAATCCCTATTACCCTTTTGCTGGCTCACTAGTTTTTCCTGACTTGCAACTGTTTTTCCAGAGAGTGGACTCTTCGCCATATAGTTAAAATTCACCTCTGCCATATTATCAACTCCCCATTTATTATTATATTAGTAATTATCTCTAGTTTCCTAATTCCTAATTACTAATATAATATTTTAAAGGGGACTATAAGGTGACAAGCGAGATGAGCCCCTGCACAATACCAATAAAAAAACCCAAAATACCGCCAATTACTTCAATGTGTTTTAATTCAGTTCTGGCGAGAAGATATACTAATTCTTCCAACTTAGCCATCTCTAAGGCCATCACGTTTTCTATCACGATTTTCTTTGTTTCCTGCTTAATCTCCTCCATTTCCTGATTCCGAAAAAACTCACTGGGATTATGCAGGAACTTTTCCACTTCCTGACCTAAATTGCGGGCCACAAAATCGGCTAAAGAAGCCTGAATTCCTCCAGGAATAACAAAGGGTAGTCTTAAAAAAACTTGCTCCCGTACATAGCCTTCCACCTTTTGCCGAAGACGTGCTTGAATATCCTTACGGCTTAAACTAGCCATAACATCATTGCCTGTAATTAATTCAGTACTAACAATCTCCCCTAGCCCTCTCGCAATATCCTGCTGCTTTTTGGGGATCAGTCCTTGGATTTTCCACCCTATTACCGGTACTCTATATTCTTGATACGGTCTAAAAAGAAGCTTAATTGCCACAACATTAGTAATCCACCCTATCCCTGCTCCGATTAATCCCATCAAAATTACAAATAAAGAAGTGTACATTTTTGTTTTCACCTTACTTTCTCAACCCCCAAAATATCAAAAACGCGAAAAAGAAGCAAGCTGTTTTTTTACTCTTGCCTCTTTCTACTCTCTTCTTTTTTCTTTAATTATATTAAAAAAGCTTTAACGGTCTTTATCCTTTGCCTTTACATTTTTCGCAACCGAGACAATTCGTGACGCGATTTCCAAAGACATTTCGTATCGTGGTAATCGCATCACCTATTGCAACTTCAGGTTCAATATGCAAAATAAGCTCCTGGGGAGCCAACGTAATCAAGGCACTAATTAAAAGGTCTTCATAGTTTATATCATCTGCTATTAAATCAATCATTAAGCCATCTAAACATTCATGTTTAACAGGTTGATCTTCCTGATCCAAAAGGGCAAACTTTCCACCTTTTTTAAAGATAATTTGAACTTTTTGCAAGCGAGGTTCTTGTATTTCTACAAAATAGGTTAAAAGCCTAATAAACTCCGTATACTCCTTTTCTAAAAGGAATTCATCCACAGCAGAGTTTACAATATTTTCTAACTCCTTTTGATACTCCTTTAAACGAAAATTAATAAAACCTTCGACAATTAAATCCTGATTTAAATCCAAATACTCTAGGATTTTCTGCATGACTTTTTCTTTTCTTTCATACTGATGATACATATTTAAACCGGCCGGATTCAAGATCTCTTTAGCTTTATGAAAAATTACTTGTTTTTCATCTTCATTATAATAATAATAATTATCCCGGACAATTTTCTTAATAATCACTGTTTCCCATTCTTCTACAATAAGCTCGGCTAAACAATTAGCCACAGAAATCTTGATAGTCTGCAAGGAATCAGGCTCACTAAAGCCTTCCCCCTGTCGAAGAAGGCAATCCATAAAAGTAAATTTTCCCACTCTATCCAGATCAACATTAACTGAGATTCCCTCTTTTTGTAAAAGTGATAGTTCACTGTTCAGCCGTTCAAATAACAAAGCCGGATTAGTATAGGTGCCAATCGAAATAGGTTCTTGCAAACACCTCACTCCCTTCGTAAAAATATTATATGAGGCTTGCGCTTTAATATACGGTATGTTTTTTGTAAACAATAACAGAAAAAGGAACCTGCGGTTTTGTTACCTTACGGGTTCCTTTTTCCTTCATAACACTATTATTCCCATTTCCGCTATTGCATAATTCCTTGTCCCTGTTGAGGAAGCTGGGTTTGCCCATAATTCTGAAACTGTTGATGTAACTGCTGAATTTTTTGTTCTTCAGCTGCCTCCAATTTATAGTGTCCCTGTTCAAACATTAAGTTAAAAAATTCTCTGGCTGACTGATGAGTATCATTTAAGATCGTCATCACGTCTCTGTGTAATGCTTGATGACTTGCCTCCCTAGCCATGATGTTAAAATTATCCGTCAACCACTTGCACGCACTCAAACAATCATTTAGGCGATCCCGATCATTCATTTCAGGCCCTTTGGTTTGTGGTTCACCTGGCATTTTCGGATTTTGAATCACGTTAGCATTTTGCTGCTGCATTCTCTTCACCTCCTAAAAACTTAACTTATTAGCAGAATTTGACGGATTCAGATGTTTTAACAATATATTGTAATGTTTCTGGTGCATCTGCGCACTTTTTTGAATCAGACTTTTTGTTTTTGCATCCTGCGTTTCCTGGACAAAATGGTTGAATTTTTTAATTACATCAAGTTCCCAGGACAAGGCATCTTGCAAATAGGCCATATCCTTTGTCGTAATAATTTGCGGCGGTTCCGGCATCCTCGTCTGCTGTTGACCTGCTACTTGTCCCATCTGTTGTTGTCCAG
>DHPU01000025.1:2001-24371 GCA_002407935.1 Peptococcaceae bacterium UBA5356 | reverse complement strand
TGTTGTTGTCCAGTTGCTTGTCCCGACCGCTGTTGTCCAGGTCTTATGTTTTGTTGTTGCATATAATCCTCCTTTTTTCTTCTTTATAAATTTAACAATTTATGCTTATAGCATGTTTCTTTTTTAAAATATTATCCAAACAAAAAAAGCCTGCGAAAACTCTCGCAAGCCTTGTTATACTCCTATGGTGGGCAGTACTGGGATCGAACCAGTGACCTCTGCGATGTCAACGCAGCACTCTAACCAGACTGAGCTAACTGCCCTTGAATTTTAAACAACCGTCATTACAATCAGTGGTTTTATTATAAAATGACATCTCCCAATTGTCAAATTAATTGTTGTCCAAAAAGAACCATTTGCAAATATTAACAGACCTTGTTATAATAAGGACAAGTTCACGAGGAGAGATTGTGGTGTAATGGTTGCACTCAGGTACGTGGCACCTGATTATGTGGGTTCGATTCCCACCTATCTCTCTAGGACTGCATCCTCAAGATGCTAAAAATTTTCTATGTTATAACCCTTAACGTAAATAAGGGTTACTTTTTTTGTCTTAAAACTCCTCTTAACTCATGTTTATTTATAATTTCTTTTTACAAAAGAAGGATTTTCCGAATAAATGTAAAATATTACCATATGAGTCTTTTTGGGAGGTGTTTTAAAAAAATGATTAAACAGCTTTTATCTTTTCTTTTACTTTCTTTCTTTTTAACTATCCCGACAGATGGTACAGCCAAAGCACAAAATGTCTGGCTGCCGAAGCCGGAAGAAGTACTGCTCGAAGGCCTTTATTTAAGCCGCCATGACCAGCTCATCCAAATAGAAACAAGCGAGGGAATTGTCTCCTATCCCTATTCTTCGCAAACATTAATTGCTTGGATGGGGAAACATTCCGGCAGACTGCTAACCTTACAGCAATTCCCTTCTCCATGCTCTGTGGAAATAATTCTGGATCATACCGGCACTATCCGAGCTATGCGCAATAAACCGGATAATTATGCGTTTATTCCTGGTACGGCACTCAAGGGCTGGGGAGAAATGGCTACCTTAAGCCCTAGTGAAAAATACTATACCTTGTTCAATTGGTCGGATGGCCTTCTTTTATATAGTCTCGCTGAACATGAACCGCCCTTTTTTCTTTCAACACAACCAGTCTGCGCCTGGAATAATGCAGGTACAAAAATAGCCTTCACTACACCGCAAGATATTGGGGTTTTCGATATTAATAATCCTGTCGATAATACTGCTTCCTTTAATGAACCTACGCCTGAAATAGTAAAAGTGGTTACTTCTCTTGAGTGGAGTCCTCTGGATGAAAAAATATTATACACCTATCTGGAGGATTATCCTGACCAAGGCAGCGGTTTTTTTCAAATAGCGGTACTTGGAAAAAGCGGAAAAGAGCTGGCTAAAAAAAGCTCTGAAAACTTAGGCGCTTGCTGTTGGCTTTCTGAAGAGGCAATCCTCCTTATCCTAAATTCTGACGGGCAAGAAACAGGAAAGATTATTATCTGGAACTATCAAACAGGAGAAACAAGTTTTCTTCCCATTAGTTTTAACGGTATCTGCCGTAATTTAGCTTATAACCGGCAAGAGCAAGTTTTAGCTTATACAATCACAAATGATTTTATAGACAATTTATTTATATTCCCACTTTCTGAAAAAATATTTTCTACAGAAAAGTCCCCGGAAATAACCATTAAGACCTTTCTTTCTCCCCTCCACCATCTCCAATGGTCCAAAGATAACGCGCTTTTTTTCTGGGATGAAATTAACAACGTCATTACTAAAACAAACAAAACCGGTGAGATCCTAAGTAAACATGCCGGTTATCTTCCGGAAAAAGGTCTTGCCTCAAGATTCTTATATTTTGAGGAAGAACCATGTGCGGAACCACTGCCAATATTTTTGTCACCTTCAATAATATGTATTAATCCTCTTGATCATAATAATAATGATTATAATCATAATAATGGTCTAATCATAGACCAGGCTGGTAACCAAAGTTAACTAACGGCCGTAATTTCCAGCCTTGCTAACTTATTAAACAGTTACCAGCCTAATAATAGTGTTCCCCATGTTTTTTTCGTTATGATATTTTACAGACTGTATATATTACCTATAGTGCCAACTATTATCTGTTCACTTTTTGCCAATCCATTGCTTTAATGACAAGTAAGGCTAAAACTCCTCCTGCCAAAGCTGTCAAAAGCTGTGGTGTCGTCAAGATGGTAACTACTTTTTGAGGGAAAGTAATCTTTAATAATCCCGGGAAAAGAAAATATACACTAAGAGTCATCACCGCATACTTCGCCAAAGAAGCTACGCCAACCCCCAAAACAGGTTTGCGAGAAAGTAAACCATAAACAGCAGCTAATAAACCATTTCCCAGCATAATCACAGGTACGGCCGGTGCCAAGGGCATAATCCCAAAACTAAAAGCTAATAACGGCGTAAAAAGGCCAATTAAGACCCCGCTGATAGGGCTAATTAAAGCAGCAGCGAGAAACAAAAGCGCATTAACTAAAGGGCCGGTCACAAACTGCGGCATTTTAATACTTTGCACTGCTATCGCTAAAGCCAAAATTAAAGCACTTCGGGTTAAAATTTTAGTAGTTATCTTCATCATTTACATTTACACGCTCCTCTCAATTCACATAACAAAACTAATTATATTACAATCTAATTAGTTTTGTTAGCCCTAATATAATAATCATTCCCCCCGGAATTAACGTTATTCCCTTTTGTAAGTCACTAAAGCATAATTTTTTTCCAAGCAATACTCCTGCATTAATCATGATGAATTCAATAACTGCCACCATTAGCGGAGTCCAGAGAAAACTGTATCCAGCCAGGGCTGCCCCAAAACCAGCCCCTAAGGCATCCATGGCCAAGGCAAAGCCTAACAAAAAAGCTTCTTTGAAATCGATTTCTCCGGATCGGTTTAAATCAGCCTGGACAGGTTCCTTCAGAATATTAATAACAATGCCTAGTTGTGGTACATCTAAACTATAAATATGCGGGCCCACCAGATTTAAAAAATAATTTTGTAAGCTAATCCATATCCCTACTATTATTAAAATACATGCCCCCAGAAAAGAAGCTGTTCTCTCCGATAAAAAGGAACCCAGCATCTCGCCAAAAAGCATCGACACAATAATAGCCATTGCTGAAGAAAGACAAATAATCAGCAACGAAGAAAACACTATTTTAATCTTTCTCAATCCATAAGACAATCCCATCCCAAACCCGTCCAAACTCAAAGCCAGTGCAAAAAGAAAAATAGAAAGCAAAAACAATCACACCCCTTCTTGATCACTACCTACACTATATGCAGCAACTTTAAGGGGGTTAATTAGAATTTAGCATTCAGCTTTTTAACTTTTTAAGCTATAATAAACTCAAGAGGAAAAAAGAAAAATACTTAACTGGAGTGAAATAAATGCATAACCCAACAGAAAAAGCCACTATTTTAGTAGAAGCGCTTCCCTATATTCAAAAGTTTTTCGGTAAAACTGTTGTGATCAAACTAGGTGGACATGCCATGCTCAATTCCGAACTGGAAAAACTTGCCCTGCAGGATATTATCTTGATGAAACTCGTCGGTATGAATCCTGTGATTGTTCACGGAGGTGGACCCGGTATCAATAAGTGGCTGGAAAAAAGCGGGCAGGAAACAAAATTTCTACAAGGATTGCGTATCACCAATGAAGATACCATGGAAATCGTCGAAATGGTACTCAGTGGTCGTATTAACAAAGACCTCGTAGGTTGTCTCAATGAACTAGGGGGAAATGCTGTGGGTATTTCCGGTAAAGACGGTAACCTTATTCAAGTTGAAAGAAAAACAATCTTCACTAAAAATGAAAACGGCGAAGAAATTGAAACAGATATCGGTTTAGTAGGAGAAATAAAGCAAATTAATACGGAGATTATTCATCTTCTTACCGGACAGGGATATATTCCTGTCATTTCACCTATAGGCATTGGCCCCGATGGGAAAAGCTATAATATTAATGCCGACCATGCCGCCGGCTCTTTGGGAGGAGCCCTTCAGGCTGATAAATTAGTAATGCTAACCGATGTAGAAGGAATCTACATCGGTGAAGGGCCTGACTCCTTGGCTTCCAAGCTAACTAAAACAGAAGTCCACGATTATATACAAAAAGGATTAATCAAAGGAGGAATGATTCCTAAAGCCGAGAGTTGTCTCCTCGCTTTAAACTATGGCATTCCTCATGTACATATCATTGATGGTCGCAAGCCCCATTCTCTCTTACTTGAAATCTTTACTAACAAAGGGATCGGAACTATGATCGTAAAAGAATAATACAAATAATAAATTTTCAGGCAGGCTTTTACAAAATTTTGGCGAATTATATAATTGTATAAAAAGTATAATCGGGATGTGGTTTTTATGAAATTATTTAACATCCAACATTATTTTGGCAACTTTTTAAATTGTTTGCAAAAAGGTACTACAATACTTCGTAAAAGTAATAATAATAATTTATCCTTAATAGAACAATTAAGCCTTAAAACGAATTATAAACAACTCTTCGAAAATTACCCCGAAGGGATTGCCATGTTGGACAATGCCAATCAGGTTGTTAATGTAAACGGAAAATTCGAACAACTATTTGGCTATAGTCTAAAGGAAATTAAAGGACTTAACCTTAATGATTTTATTGTTCCTGACCTTCTCTATGATGAGGTTTCACCTCTTCCCTATTCCTTTCTAACAGAAAATGCTCCACAAAATGAATATATCAGAAAAAGGAAAGACGGTAATTTGATTTACGTTTCGGTTTTGGCTTTCCCCATTGTCATAAACAATAAACAAACTGGTTATTATTCCATCTATCGTGATATTACCGACAGAAAGCGTATTGAAGAAAAGCTGATCCATTTAGGAATCTATGACTCCCTCACCGGTTTATACAATAGAACGTTTTTTAAAGAACAAATGAGAAATTATGACCTACGCATGGCCGAGACTGGGATAATTATCTGTGATATTAATGGCTTAAAAATAATTAATGATTCTCTGGGTCATCAAGTAGGAGACACCCTGCTCATTAATGTAGCCCATATCCTCACTACTTCTTTACGTAGTACTGATATTGTAGCCCGTATTGGAGGAGATGAATTCGCTATCCTCTTACCTTATGCCCGAAAGGAAGAAGTAGAAATAATCAACCAACGGATTCAAAAAAATCTCTGTAAATATAACGAAAATGCTCTTACTCCGCCACTTAGCCTTTCTCTCGGCTGGGCGGTAACCCAGGATACAATTAGCACAAGTATGGAGGAACTTTTTAAAGAAGCTGATAATAATATGTACCGGGAAAAAATAAGCAATAAACATAAAACCCGCAAAACTATTATTGCTTCCTTTATGTCCTCACTAGAAACAAAAGATTTTATCACCGATGGACATATTGAGCGCTTAAAAAATTTAATACAAAACGTAGGAAAAGTAATGAATTTACCGGAAGCTGTCATGACTAAGCTTTATTTACTGGCACAATATCATGATATCGGTAAAATAGGCATCTCCGACACTGTCCTTTTTAAAAAGGGTTTCCTAAACATGCGGGAAATCAAAGAAATCCAATGGCACTCGGAATTAGGCTCTCGCATCGCTCATTCTACTTCCGAATTTATTCCTATCGAAGACTTAATCCTTAAACATCATGAAAAATGGGATGGCAGCGGCTATCCGCTAGGTCTTTCCGGAGAAACTATTCCCCTGGAATGTCGCATTTTTGCCTTAGTTGATGCCTATGACGCCATGATTAGTAAGCGTCCTTATCGGAAAACCTGGTCTAAAACTAAAGCTATTACAGAGATTAAAAATTGTGCAGGTACTCACTTTGATCCTTACCTAGTAGAAAACTTTATCAAGGCCCTGAACTACCCTTCTTAATCTTTCTTTTATCTTTCTTTGTTAATTTTTATCAAAATTTCCGCTTAAACAATATGGACTTCTCCCCTTGTAAAAGCAGGTCTATTTCCTGAAAACCTAAAGTTTTAAGAAGTTCTAACACATATAAATTATCTGCAGGTGTATCACTTTGTGCTTCTTTCCCATAAATAGCCACGGCCTTTCTTCCTGCCTCCATCTTAAGATTAATTTTGGGTCCTCCTACACAGCCCCCTATACAGCCCATTCCCTCATAAAAATTAGCCTCAATTTCGTTATCTAAAATACGCTGTAATAATTTACGGCACTCCCTAACCCCGTCCGCTTGGACGGCTTTTATTTTCATCGCCTTTTCCGGCCTGATTCTGTTCAAGGTATCATTTACTGCCTTACTTACTCCCCCGACATAGGCATAAATACGCCCAGCCTTAGAGGAATGTTCACTAGGGTCCTCTTTTCCCTCTGCAGGATTAATTCCCACGGCAGCAAAAATTTGCGCAAGCTCCTGAAAGGTTAACACGTAATCAACCGCATCCTTTACATCTGCCTCTTTAGCTTCAGCCTTCTTCGCAATACAAGGGCCAATAAAAACGACTCGGGCATCAGGATGTATTTTTTTTACCCCGCGTCCACAAGCCACCATGGGCGAAACCGAAGGAGAAATATGAGGAACGAATTGATGATAAACCTTCTTAATCATCGCCACCCACATAGGACAACAACAACTGGTAAGTACAAAATCTCCTTCTTTTCTAACATGCTCATCAAATTCCAAGGCTTCCTTCAAAGATAAAATATCCGCAAAAAGAGCCACTTCCACCATCCCATAAAAGCCCAGCCGTTTCAAAGCAGTTCTAAGTTTTCCCGGGGTTACCTGCTCCCCAAATTGATGAATAAAGGCCGGAGCAACAATCGCATAAACTGGTGTTTTACGTTCTTGCAGAAGCTGCACTAAAGGAATAAACTCCTTCTTATCCACTAAACGTTCATGAGGACAAGCCTTTACACATTCACCGCAACCGGTACAATAGTTGTCTTTAATTACGACATTTCCTGCTGCATCTCTTTCAATCGCGTGAAAAAGGCAAGCGACCTGACATCGATTATATTGGCATCCTTCATCTCCTCGACAATCCTTTACGCTAAAAACAACCCGCTCAGGATTTCCTCCTCCAGAAGCATACTTAATATATTCATTCAAACTTTGCTCATTATGTGGATTAAGTTCCCTCATCCCTTCGGATAGCCTTCCCTCATAGGCATATTTCACCAAATGGCCAAAAATGCTATCATAGGTTAGTCTTTTCATCAGGTTTTTATCCTCTCTATTTCTTTTTTTCTGTTTTTTTATGCTTTGTTCTTAGATATCTTCCCTTTGAGCAGGCAAGTTATTCGTCATTGCCCTTTTTTTATGGTAAAATGGTTGAAAGGAAAAAGCTATTTCGCAAAGATTACAAAGGAGTGAAGGATTATGTCAAACGTATACGATGTTCTTAAAGAAAGAGGTTATGTAGAACAAGCCACTCACGAAGAGGAAATCAGGGAACTTTTAGGTAAAGAAAAAGTAACCTTTTATATAGGTTTTGATCCTACTGCCGATAGCCTGCATGTAGGCCATTTTATTCAGGTTATGGTGATGATGCATATGCAGAAAGCCGGGCACAAACCAATTGCCTTGTTTGGCGGAGGTACGGGGATGATTGGTGACCCTTCGGGGCGCACCGACTTACGTAAAATGCTAACTCAGAAGCAGATAGAACATAATGTTCGCTCCTTCCAAAAGCAAATTTCCAGATTTATCGACTTTAGCGAGGGGAAAGCCCTTATGGTGAATAATGCCGACTGGCTCGCCACGCTAAACTATATTGAATTCTTAAGGGATATCGGTAAACATTTCTCCGTCAACAGGATGCTTACTGCCGAATGCTTTAAAACCCGGCTGGAGAAAGGCCTCTCCTTCCTAGAATTCAACTATATGTTGATGCAATCCTATGACTTTCTAGAATTATACAAGCGTTACAATTGTAAATTACAATTGGGTGGTAATGATCAATGGTCTAATATTATTAACGGGGCAGATCTAGTCAGAAGAATGGAAAATGCCAGTGCTTTTGGCTTAACCTTTAAACTGCTTGCCACCAGTGCAGGTAAAAAAATGGGGAAAACCGAATCAGGAGCCCTTTGGCTTGATCCTGAGAAAACTTCACCTTATGACTTCTATCAATACTGGCGGAACATTGATGACCCCGATGTAGAAAACTGCCTAGCTCTTTTAACCTTCCTACCTATGGAAGAAGTAAAAAGATTAGGTGCACTAAAAGATGAACAGATTAATCAAGCCAAAGAAGTCTTGGCTTATGAAGTTACCAAACTCGTGCATGGTGAAGAAGAAGCCACTAAAGCTCAACAAGCCGCCAAAACCCTTTTTGGCAACTTTAATGAAGATGACGCTTCCCTTCCTTCCTCTGAATTACCAGAATCACGTTTTCACGAAGGGCTCGATATCCTCGCTCTTTTACAGGAAATCGGCCTGATCTCCTCTAAGGGAGAAGGAAGGCGTCTCATTCAGCAAGGGGGAATCTACTTAGGCGAGCAACGCATAAAGGATTTCGCCCAGTTAGTAACTTTAGCTGATTTTACAGACAATAAATTACTCCTGCGCAAAGGGAAAAAAATCTATCACCAAATAAAATTAGTATAAAAACAGCTTTAATTATCAATTTAGCAAGAAGGTGTTTATATGTCTGCTTATGAATTGCTGCACTTTGATCCTGAAATTGCAGCACAAAAACCAGTAAGCATACTCAATCCCCAAGTGAAATGTCCTTTTTGTGATCGGGCAAACCTCAAGAACATTCTTGCGGAACAAGGCTCCATCTTACTGGTAAAAAATAAATATCCTGTCCTAAAAGATACTTTCCCCACTGTACTAATAGAGACCGCTCGCTGCCAACCAGAGTTTTCGGAATACACTAAAGATCACCTGTATCAGGTGATTTCTTTTGGTATCCACAAGTGGTTAGAACTGGAAGCTACCAAAAAATTTTCCTCCGTTATCTTCTATAAAAGCCATGGCCCTTTTTCCGGCGGAACAATTCTTCATCCTCATATGCAAATAATCGGATTAAAAAATGTCAACTGCTACAAAAATATGCTTATAGAACACTTTGAAGGAATGATTATTGACAACCATTCCGGAGTGGAATTTAATCTTGCCACTAAACCAAGATCCGGCTTTAACGAATTTAATATTATCTTGGAAAGTTTAGATAATCTAAATCAATTGGCCGATTATACACAAATTGCCACCCATTTTTGCTTAAATTACTACCACCGAAACTGCAATAGCTATAATATCTTTTTTTACCGCCTGAATCACAAAATTATGGTCAAGGTAATTCCCCGTTTTGTAACGTCCCCTTTGTTTATTGGCTTTTCCCTGCCTCAAGTATCTGATAATCACGCAAAAATAGTGCAGACGATCCAAAATAAATACTTCTAGTATTTTTAATTCTTTTAATTACCCAAATCTTCTTCTTTCAATCTTTTTACCAGCAAAGTATTTCTTTGCGCTACTTGATTGTTTTTCAGGGCTATCGCCAGTGCTTTTTTAGTTCCCAGTAAAACGAACACTTTTTTTGCTCTCGTCACACATGTATAAAGCAAATTCCGCTGTAACATTATAAAATGCTGCGTAATTAAAGGAGCCACCACAATTTTATACTCACTACCCTGGCTTTTATGGATTGTGGTAGCATAGGCTAAGACTACCTCGTCTAGTTCTGCGACCTCATATTCCACTTCGTTATTGTCAAAACGAATCAGTACCTTCTTCTCTTCCGTATTAAGATACGTTATTCTACCAATGTCCCCGTTAAAAACGTTTTTATCATAATTATTTTTAATCTGCATTACCTTATCATGCAATTTAAACTTAACTCCACCACTAAATACACAGGTTGAAGCAGAATTAAGCGCTTCCTGCAAAACTTCATTCAAGTTTCTTGCCCCTACCTCTCCTCGCTGCATTGGAGTTAAAACCTGAATATCATCTATAAGATCAACCCCGTAATAAGAAGGCAGCCGCCGTGTACACAGCTCTTTAATTTGCTCAACGATTTTTTCTGGTTCACTCTCTTCAATAAAAAAGAAATCGCTTTCCCGACCTCCTTTTAAATAAGGAAATTCCCCCTTATTAATTTTATGAGCATTAGTAATAATCATACTTCCGCTAGCCTGACGAAAAATTCTGGTCAACTTCACTACACTAACTATTTCCGAGTCAATAATATCTCTGAGCACATTGCCCGGTCCCACAGAAGGAAGCTGATCCACATCGCCTACTAAAATTAAGATAGCTCGGTTAGGCACAGCTTTCAACAAATTATACATCAAAACAATATCGACCATCGACATTTCATCGACAATCAAGACATCACACTCCAATGGATTTTCAGCATTTTTCTGATATCCATCAGGCGGTTTATATTCCAAAAGACGATGAATCGTCTTAGCTTCACACCCAGTTGCTTCTGATAATCTCTTTGCCGCTCTACCCGTAGGAGCCGCCAATAATATTTTGGCGGCCATTTTTTTTAAGACCTGAATAATCGCTAGTGTAGTCGTCGTTTTACCTGTCCCAGGACCCCCGGTTAAAACCATGAACTTAGCTGAGCAGGCCATTTTAATAGCCTCAATCTGTACCTGATCATATTTTAAACCATTTTCCTGTTGTACCTTTGTCATAATTACATCAAGGTTTTCTATGTTATATGGACTGAAAGAAGCCGTGATCTCCTTAATTTTTCTGGCTATCCCCATTTCGCTATGATAAAAAGGCGGCAAATAATATAGATCCTGCCCTTCCCGAATTATGGAGCCTTCTTTGAGCATTAGTTCAAGGGCATTTTCCAGGAAAACCGGCTCAATCTCCAGCATTTCCACACTCTTTTCCAATAATTGCGTTCTGTAGGCAAAACAATGCCCTTCATTGGAAAACTGATTTAAAACATAAATAAGGCCAGCACGGCAGCGTGCATAAGATTGCGGATCACAACCTAATTTAGCGGCTATTTTATCGGCAGTTTTAAAGCCTACCCCCCAAATGTCATCAGCTAGCCTAAAGGGATTTTCTTTGACAATTTTAATACTATCATTCCCATAGGTTTTATAGATTTTTGCAGCAAAGGCAGTGGAAACCTCATACTCCTGTAAAAAGAGCATCACATTCTTAATTTCCTTTTGCTCAAGCCAAGCTGTTTTGATCATCTCCACCCGTTTAGTACCTATTCCTTCTACTTCGGTCAGCCGCTCCGGTACTTCTTCAATTATCCGAATCGTCTCTTCCCTGAACTTTTTGACAATCCTCTTTGCATTGACAGGTCCAATTCCTTTGATCAATCCACTGCCTAGATATCGCTCAATACCTGCTACCGTAGCAGGTATTGTTTCCTTATAATATTGCACATTAAACTGGCGGCCATATCTACTGTCAAAACCCCACTCCCCTTGAAGATAAACAACCGCACCAATATTGACAGCCGCCATCGTCCCGACCACCGTTACTAGCTCGGCATATCCTTTGCATTTTATTTTAATTACGCTAAAACCGTTTTCTTCATTGGTATACGTTATTCGTTCAACCAGACCAGTTAATTTCTCCATAACTCCCCCACAACCTACTTTTAATAACTAAAAACCACTATATGAAAAAACCTTCTGCTGCTTCACGGCAAAAGGTTTAACCAGCCATCATGTTCAATCCTGCTATAAATAAGCAACTTTTTGCTCAAGATCCTTAATACGTCTTTCATGATTGTTTAATTCCTCATCTGTCGAAAAGATAAAGTTTTTAATCACTTTAATATTTTCTAACAAAACCCCCAATTGATTTTCATCCATTTTATTAACTAACCCCCTCCAGACAAATACAACTTTAGTTTAACATATAACTCCTGTAAAGTGAATCTTAAAAAATCCACAGTTAAAGCACTGGAATTTCCTACCGCAATATGTTAAACTAAGCACAAAAAATAAGAAGGTATAAACACAATGAGAAAATTAGCTATTTTTGATTTTGACGGCACCCTTTTTACTAAAGATACTTTACCCTACATCGGCAAATCCTGGAAAAAACAAACAGGCCATAACTTACGTTATTATTTGCTTTATGCTAAAATAGCCCCTGTGCTGCTACTGTACAAGCTTAAACTTATCCCACGTGAAACCTTAAAGTATCTCGCCGTAAAAAACTTCCACAGTATTTTTCAAGGCATGCGGAAAAAAGAAATAGCTCTTTTGTTTACAACTGTTTTTCAGCAGATTCACCCCTACTTTAACGGAAAAGTCATTGAAGAACTTGTAAGCGCTAAAAAAGAAGGATATCATACTGTCCTTCTTTCCGGGTGCTACACCGGACTTTTGGAAGTGATTGCTGAACAACTGGGGTTTGATACCATTCTCGGGATGGAACTATCCTTTCAAGATGACCTCTTTGATCACCGAGCTCCTCTCCACTTTATTAATGGTGAACGCAAACAGGAACTGCTCCGGAACTGTTTTCACAAAACAGAAATTGACTGGCAAAAAAGCCGTTCTTATGCCGATAGCATCACGGATTTACCCATCTTAACCCCAGTAGGACAGCCGACAGCCGTAAACCCTGAACCAAGATTATTAAAAATCGCCCTCCATAAGCATTGGCGAATTCTTAATGGCTGATTTTGAGAATGTCAGATCCCCCTGATTTGACACTCTCCTACCAGCCCAGCAATTTTAGCCGCAGTCTGTCGTAAATAATCAGGGCTGTGCACTTGTTGCAACAATCTTTGCGCCTTTTTTTCATCAGTCGGTAAATCCGGTACCCGATATTGTTGTAAGACATACAGACGTGCTCCCCGGATCTCCGCAGCCATTTCCAGCAGATCTTCCTCTGTTAACTCCGGCACAAAGGTAGTACGAAATTCATAGGGAACCTTATTGGTAAGCAAGATGGTAATACTTTCCCGGATGTTATCCAGGAAAGTATTATTTCCACATATTTCTTGATACTTTCGAAAAGGGGCTTTCAAATCCATCGCCACATAATCAACCAATCCTTGGGCAATAAATTCACGCAAAATATCCGGGTTTGAACCATTAGTATCCAGTTTTATACTATATTCCAGATTTTTCACTTGACGAATAAATTCTGCAAGATCCTTTTGTAAGGTGGGTTCACCCCCGCTAATTACGACACCGTCCAATAATCCTTGCCTTTTTTGTAAATAGGTCAAGACTTTCGCTACCGAAAGTCTTTTTTCCGCCCCTTCCCCCGCCAAAATAAAGCGATTATGGCAATAATAACAGTCCAGGTTGCATCCGGGGGTAAAAATTACTGCCGCAAGCTTTCCGGGAAAATCCACCGCTGAATTTTTAACCAGACCGACAATCTTCATGAAACTGACTCCGGCAACTTAAACTTCTTCCGCTCGAAGTATTCTTCCTTCTTCCCTTTATTATAATTCTGCACAGGTCTCAAGTAACCCGTCACCCGCGACCATACCTCTGTAGCCTGCCCACACTGGGGGCAACGGAACTCTTCACCCCTAATATACCCATGCTCCGAACAAATACTAAAAGTAGGAGTGAGAGAAATATAGGGCAGCTTATATTTATTAAATACTTTTTTAATTAAATTCTTGCAAATACGGATGTCTTCAATACTTTCTCCCAGGTATAAATGCTGCACGGTACCTCCTGTATAGAGGCTTTGCAAATTATCCTGCAGATCCAAAACCTCAAAAATATCATCGGTATATCCTACCGGTACTTGTGTTGAATTAGTGTAATAAGGAACTTCTCTCCCCGCAGTAATAATCTCCGGATATTTAGCCTTATCCAGTTGAGCCAAACGATAAGAGGTGCCTTCCGCCGGGGTAGCCTCCAAATTATAAACATGTCCGGTTTCTTCTTGAAATTCCATCAGCACATCTCGTAAATAATTAAGCATCCTTTCGGCAAACTCTTGTCCTTCAGGAGTAGTAATATCTTTACCCATAAAATTCAAGACAGCTTCATTCATCCCCACAATGCCAATTGTACTAAAATGATTATACCAGTACTGACCCGTTCTCTCCTTAATATTTCTTAAGTAAAAGGTAGAATACGGATACAAACTATCTTCCGATTGTTGTTCAATTATTTTTCTCTTAATTTCCAAAGAGGTTTTCCCTAAACAGGCTAACCGCCACAAACGCGCTCTAAATTCACTTTCAGTAGAAGAGATATACCCGATTCTAGGTAAATTAATCGTAAACACACCAATAGAGCCGGTCATAGGGTTACTTCCGAATAAACCTCCCCCTCTTTTCCTTAATTCACGCGTATTAAGACGTAGTCGGCAACACATCGACACCGCATCTTCCGGTGATAAATCAGAATTTACATAATTGGCAAAGTAAGGGATGCCGTATTTACAGGTAATCCTCATAAACTCATCTGTCACAGGATTATCCCAATCAAAATCCTTGGTAATATTCAAGGTCGGAATGGGAAACGTAAAGACCCGCCCTTTGGCATCACCCTCCAACATTACCTCACAAAAGGCTTTGTTGAAAAGATCCAACTCTTTCTGAAACTCACCATAAGTCTTATCCATCATTTTCCCACCGATAATCACTGCTTCATTTTTTAACGTTGAGGGAACGTTAATATCAAAGGTGAGATTAGAAAAAGGGCACTGGAACCCTACCCGAGTAGGAACATTCATATTGAAAATAAATTCTTGAATACACTGCTTCACCTTATCACAAGTTAACTGATCATAATAAATAAAAGGAGCACAGTAGGTATCAAAGCTTGACCAAGCCTGAGCGCCGGCAGTTTCGCCCTGTGTGGTAAACGTCGAATTGATAATTTGCCCTAAAAAAGACCTAAGGTGCTTCGCCGGATAACTTTCTACCTTCCCATTAACCCCTCCAAAGCCATCCATCAATAGCTGGCGTAAATCCCAGCCGGCACAATAAGGTCCAAAAAAACCAAGATCATGAATATGGGCATCACCACTTTCATGCGCCTCTCTTACCTCCGCAGGATAAACCTCATGAAGCCAATACTTTTTCGTAAAAGTCTCCCTGACATAATTGTTCAGTCCATTAATGCTCTTTTGAGTATTGGCATTTTCCTGGATCTGCCAATCCTTGTCTCCCAAATAATTGGTAAACATCTCAATCGTTGCCCCAATCAAAGCATTTATTTCTCGGGCACTTTTTCGTTTTTCCCGATAAAGAATATAGGCCTTGGCTGTTTGGGCATGTCCATTTTCAATCAGCACTTTTTCGACAAGATCCTGGATACCCTCTACATCCGGGATCCTGTCAACATACGTTTTCTCCGCAAGGTCAAGAACCTGCTTACAGAGTGATTCCGCCCGGCTAAAATCGTTACCGCCACAAGCGAGAGCCGCATTAAAAATAGCCCATGTGATTTTTTCCGGTTTAAAGCTTTCGATCTTACCATCTCTTTTTACAATTTCTTTCAACATTCGCATCACCTAGATAAATTATATCTAATAATAGTAAAATTTCCTAGTCTTATTTTCAAAATTTCACTCAAAAAGCTAGTTAAAAATTTCACAAATATAATAAAAAATATCATTAATTAGCTAACACATTAGTTAAATCCACAATCTGCGGACATACCGCCTTTAACCAGTGCACATCATAACAACTATGTGGAACAGTCAAGACAATACAGGTATACCGCGCAAAAGCCCCTTCATCTAACTTAATACGAGCTAATAAACGGTTCCCTATTCGCAATTTTTTTATATAAGGATCATGAAAAGATACTTCCGCTCCTTCCAAAACTAATAATTCCATCACTTTTACGGTGGGCGACTCTCTAAGATCATTTACGTCTTTTTTGTAAGTTACACCTAAAAAAAGAAATTGACAATCAGCCAAAGCTTTGCCCTGCTCCACCAATATTGTTTGGAGTCTTTTCATAATCTTAACCGGACGATCGGCATTAATTTTTCTGGCCTGTTCAGCTAAAAGAGCCGGTCGGCCTTTCCGGCGAGCCAAATAAATATAATAAGCACTATCTTTAGGAATACAGTGTCCCCCTACTCCCAGCCCCGGATAAAAAGGGTGGAATCCAAACGGCTTCGTTGCCGCCGCTTTAATTACCTCCCAAATATCTATTCCTATACAATGGCAGACTTCAGCCATTTCATTAACCAAAGCAATATTAACATCACGGTAAGTATTCTCAAGTAATTTAGCCATTTCCGCTACAGTTGGCGTCGAAACAGGCACCACCTTTATGCCTAACTGGGTGTATATCTCCTGACACACCCTCTGACAATCAGGAGTAACCCCGGCTACTAACTTAGGAGTGTTCCCCAAGCTATAAGCTTTATTGGCGGGATCAATACGTTCCGGGGAAAACGCCAGAAAAAAATCCTGCCCTACCTTTAACCCCCCACCTTCTAAGCGAGGTAATATTTTTTCCATCGTTGTTCCCGGTGTAATCGTACTTTCAATAATGACTATCTGTTGCCGTCTTAATCCGGCAGCAATAGATTCCACCGCAAGAAATAAATGAGTATAATCCGGTTTAGCATCTGCTGTTAAAGGAGTAGGTACGCACACAAAAATTACATCACAGCGACTTACGGTAGCAAAATTACCGGTAACCCACAATCTCCCTTGAGCCAATAAGGAGCGGAGTACCTCTTCCGAAACCCCCGTAATAAAACTTTTACCTTGTTGCAGACTGATTACCCTCGACTGATTACTATCAATACCTGTTACCCGAAACCCTTTTTGCCCACATAATAAAGCTAAGGGTAACCCCACATAACCAAGACCCACTACCCCTATCCGGGCTGCTTTTTCTGCTATTTTTCTCTGTAACATCTCCAACTCACTCCATCGTTTCTTTCCTCATACCTTTAATATATGTTTCAGCCAAAATGACGTGCTCCACCTCACTAATTTTTAACCGACCATTTTCTGAAGGCGGCTCCTACTCTATTAATTACTTTACTGGGAATCAGCGGCCCAATGGGTAGTGATAGTACCTCTTCGGCTGCGCGTTCCGCCCTCGGCAAATGGTAATTTAAATGCAGATAAGCAGGTAATTTATGCAAAGGAAAAGGGTAATAAACCATCGTCCCGATCCCCTCTCTCCTTAAATACTGCTGTGCTTTCTCACGCTTTCCCTGCTCAATTCTAATGGTATATTGATGAAAAACATGTTTAACATCCGGGGCTTCCCAAGGAGTAATGAGCCCGGCTAACCCGGCAAGTTGTCGCGTATAATCTTGCGCAACCTGTCGTAACGATTCATTTCGTTTCTCCAGGCAAGGTAGTTTTACCCGCAAAATAGCGGCCTGCAGCTCATCAAGACGAGAATTATAGCCCATAAACTCATGAAGATATTTCTCCTTACTGCCATGAGTTCTTAACATCTGAGCCATCTCCGCAATTTCATCGCTATTAGTCACCACTAATCCACCATCACCAAAGGCTCCCAAGTTTTTTGTTGGGAAAAAGGAAAAACAACCAACATCACCTATCGTGCCAAGCTTTTTCCCCTTGTACTCGCCACCCAAAGCCTGTGCCGTATCTTCAATTATCTTTAACTTCCTTTCCGCAGCAATCGCCAAAAGAGGCTCTAAATCAGCCGCCTGCCCATATAAATGAACTGGTAAGATCGCTTTAGTCCGTGAAGTAACTACGGCTGACACAAGCTCAGGATCAAGATTATAAGTACGGGGGTCTATATCAACAAAAACTGGGCTGGCTCCAATCCGACTAATTGCTTCCGCCGTTGCAAAAAAAGTAAAAGGTGTCGTAATCACTTCATCTCCCGGCCCAATTCCAGTACTCTGCAAGGCAATAACCAGAGCATCCGTACCGGAATTAACTCCCAGCGCATGCTTCACCCCCAAATAGGTAGCTATCTCTTCCTCGAATGCTTGCAACTGTGGACCTAGAATAAACTGTCCTGATTTCAAGACGTCTTCCAAGGCTGCCGTTATTTCCGGCCAAAGATTTTCAATCTCTGGCTTAAGATCGAAGACCGGTATCATCATAAATCCACCTCCGCCTCTTTATAACGCCGCACATAATCCGGTAAAAGCGTTATTGCTTTTTGCGCTAATTCAGGCGTCATTTGGTGGTGATAGGCTGTTTTGGCTGGAAGCCTAACCGGAAGCTCATTTTGCTCGTTTTCTTTTAAGGCAGCCTTATGAAAAACCTTTTTAATTGCAGGAACTAACATTTCTACCTGCTTTTCCTGTAAACGTACCTGTAAATCTAAAAAGGTGTCATCTTCATAAACAGGTATTCTTTCCTTGAAAATAAGCGTGCCTGCATCTACCTGTTCATCAACAAGATGTGCCGTTACCCCTAGTGGCAATCCTTCATAAACAGACCACAGCAACGCATCCAGCCCTCGTGCTTCCGGTAAAAGCCCCGGATGAAAATTAATAATGCCTAGCCGAAAACTATCAAGCACCTCAGTTGTTAAGATCCTGGCCCCAGCAATGATTCCCAAATCCAAACCTCTCTCTCTGATCATTTTCACGGTATCTGTACTATTATGAGGTAAAACAAAGTAATCTGCACCTAACCCTATTCTGGCCGCAATTTGCTGAGGATGAACCAAGGCGTGATGCCTGATTTTCGTTCTTAACGAAGAACCTGCTAACTTTAAATCAACCCATTCCGAGGCAAAAATAGCTTCTGTTTTAACCTCTTCTAAAAAAAGCCGAAGGAGAAAATCCTGCGTCTTTTTATGGGGAAAATGGTAACAAAACACGGCTATTTTCCTACCATTAACCACCACTCGAACTCACCTTCACTTTAATGCTCATCCTTATCCTCATCCTCATCCTCATCCCTTTTTTACCTCTATTCTGAAATACCTTCTATCCCCGGCTGCCTTCCGCAAGATAGCGCCGACTTGCTAATCCGGTATACGCGATTAAATTAAGCACAGATAAACCCGGAATAAAAGCTTCTCCGCCCTGAGGATATTCAGGCGGAGTAAAGTTCTGATAAACCAGCTTAATACCGGCTGCGGCAAAAGCCCCCGGATCATTATAAGTCCTGCCCCCTTGACCAGATAAATAAGTATCAGCCCCCAATTGCCGACAAATAGCGATAATCCGTTCACTTTTAACCCCGGAAGGCTCTCCTAAACCGGAGGCAAATAGCAAAGGAGTACTAATCCCTAAAATATCAGCAAGGGCTTTAATTAAAGCTACATTCAACGGCAAAAGTTCTGCCCAATCTTCTGCAAAGATAGGCTCCAAATAAGTTGCTAAAAGCCGATAATACGGTGCCTGCCCATAATAATGACGCAGCACCTTGCTTTGTTGCACTAAATTCCTTTCCGGTTCAAACAGCTTTACCTCCCTAATCTGTTGATTAATGCTTCCCCGTATTACCGGAATAGTTAACCATACTGCCCCTTGAGGAGACTTCACCCGGGTGCGATTACAAAACTCTCGCCGCGGATACTGCACATTATCCAATAAGATAAAAGCATCACATAACGCCATTTTCTTAAAAAAACCCAACCAAGGCAAATAGTTGGGTTGATGGACAGCTACTCTCATCAAACATCTTTCTCCTCAAGTAAATTCCAGCGGTACCGCTCCCTATTTTTTCTTAAGCTTAAGTGATTTCAAGCAGGAAAATAGATAGGCGGCTCTTTGATCATACGTATGTTTTTTTAAGACTTCCGTCTGTCCGTTGGCCGCTATCTCTTGGCGTTCTTTTTCATGCGCCAAATAATAATCCACCAATTCCAAAGTCTCCTCAGGAGAACCGGACATTACTAACTGTTGTTGATGGGTAAAGAGCCGTTCTACCGCTGGTGTGCGAGCTGTTAATTGAAACCCGCCACAACCCATTATTTCAAATGTTCGCGAAGTAATTTGCGTAATGTGTTCACCCTGGTTTTGCAAATTTAAAATAATCTTGGCACTTTGATAAACCCGAAAAG
This sequence comes from Peptococcaceae bacterium UBA5356, assembly GCA_002407935.1. Classification (GTDB taxonomy): domain Bacteria; phylum Bacillota; class Peptococcia; order DRI-13; family DTU073; genus UBA5356. The sequence goes on along the minus strand of DHPU01000025.1, from coordinate 4,444 downwards.
TATCCCTAAACGGAACTGGTCCTAGATAATGCACATTAGTGCTTGCCTTCTGGGCCCACGGGGCGGCCTCCCACCCCTTACCACCGATGAGCAGATTATAGTTTTTTTCTACAAGAGGTCGAACCAGCATCTCCACACTTTTATAACGAAAACGGTCAGGGCGCTGCCAGATATTATAGGAATTAGCAACCAAAGCTAAATCAGCAGTATATTGTGAACCATCATCTTGCGGTGAAACTTCGCCCTCATAACTAGGGTTATAAGCAAATTCCAAATGGAAGGCTGGAATCCCCAAATTACGGTAAAAAGGAATGCAAGCAGCATTAATTGTAAAAACGACATCCGGTTGTACTGCCTTTACCATCGGCAAGGACCATTTTTCAAACCAAGTAATATCTTCAGTAGCCCAGTATGCATGGAGGCAACCAAAATCATGTGCTATTTTTTTAATTAAAGCCCGTTTTTGAGGCTTCATATATTCGTAAACCCATCCCACCGTAATCAGAAGATCCGGCTTGAAGGATTTCATAATCGGAAGTAAAAGATTGCTTTGCACAATTTTGGCTATCTTTACCTGATGCCCTAACTGACGAAACCCCCAAGGCAAACCATAAAGCCAAATTGGATGCCCGTTTAAATAAAGAATACGCATATCCAACACACTCTCTTATCTTTACACCTATAACTATCATTATTGCTTATCATAGTACTTATTAATCTTAAAAACACTGTGCAGGAGGAGTTGGCGGGCAAACTCCCGGGAGAGTAATACAAGGAGCCGGTACGCAAAAACCATAACTGGGAACTAATAATTGCACCCGATTAATACATTTAATTACTAAACAAAGCTGGAAAGCACATTGCAACGTAATATCCTCCACCGGAGTTACCGGTGTGACCTGGTTAACTTCGGGAGCAACTCCATTGGCTATTCCAGTTACCTCTGTAACTACACATTGACAAAACAGCAAAGTGCTTTCGCCACAATCAATTTCTGTACCCTCCGGACAACAAAGCGTAACTGTTTTCGGAAACATAAAAGTCCGTTCAACCTGATCATTAGGGTCTTCAGGATTAGTTAAAGTTATCGGTACTTTAATCAACAACGTCAAGGTAAAAAAGCCCGTATCATTAACAGGATCCTTTTTCAAGACTTCACAAGAGATTAATTCACCTTCCGTAAGAGCACAAGGAACTACATCACCAACCTCAATAAAATTAAAAAACTCGCTTATTATTGTAGTATGAGTACGATCCTCAATCTGAAAACAACTGTCATATACTTTATCTATAGCAATACACTCAACTCTAGTCGGAGGCGGACAACCTTCCGGCGGACATTGACCAGGACTAATTTGTTGAATATTAACCTCCTTATCCATATGAATCTATCCTCCCTTTACAATTTTTTCTTTCTTGTACATCATATGGTTTCTGGTCAATAAAAGTTACTAGAAAATCTATAACTATTAAAATTAAATTATTACTTTTGACCGGCACACTCCAGTATTTTAATTACTTCTAAAGCACTTCGACCGTCAGACCGTGGTTTTAACCGCTTTGCTACACATTCCAGGAAGTGCCTGCATTCGATTAACAGGGGCTCTTCTTTTCCCTGATAAATTACTTCACTGCCATCATCCTTAATTTGCAGATCTTTAAGTACCTTCTTTTTATGTAAAATAACTTTTTGCTGTATTTCATCATAAGTTAACATTCCTTCAGAACCGATAATCGTCAGGTAACGGCGTTGTTCAGGCCATAGCCAGGCTACATGCAGATGAGCTTGCAGCCCTTGCGAAAACTGCAAATGCACATAAACATCATCTTCAATCTCCCTTTGCAGAAAGCACTGACCACTAACTTGCACCTGCTGAGGCTTTTCCCCAACTAAATTTAACAATACCGCCAGATCATGAATACCCAAACTCCACAACGCATTCTCTGTCCGACGCACCCTCCCCAGTTTCAGCCGTTCCTGCGTAAGGAGGGCTAATTTCCCAATCACTCCGGAAGCTAGACAATTCTTAATCCTCTGCATAGCCGGTTGATAGAGTAACAAATGTCCGACCATTAAAATACGCTCCTTTTGCTCAGCAATTTCCACTAATTCCTCAGCTTCAAGTTGCGATAAGGCCAAAGGTTTTTCTACAAAAACATCCTTTCCTAAAATTAGAGCCGCCTTGGCTATGGCATAATGAGATGGAGCCGGTGTGGCAATCACTAATGCCGAAACGTTCGTTCTCATCAAGGTGTCTGCCTCGGCAAACACCGGAACCCCCGGAAATTGCTTATTTAACTCTTTTCTGCCCGCAGGGTCGCTCTCGGCTATTCCACTCAATTGACCTAACTTAGCAAAAGTACGCACAAGGTTTCTTCCCCAATTCCCAGCGCCGATTACTCCTATCGTCACTATTTCCCCTTCCCCTTTCTTCTTTCTTCT
>DHPU01000025.1:0-1902 GCA_002407935.1 Peptococcaceae bacterium UBA5356 | reverse complement strand
CTTTCTTCTTTCTTCTCTCTTCTCTCCCTGGTTCTTCAGTGATTACGTACCCAAGCAATAGTTTTACGCAGCCCATTTGGCAGAGTCCACTCCGGTACAAAATACAGTTCTTTTTGCACTTTCTCAATATCTAACACCCGGCGAGAAATATTATCAATAGAACGCTTTTCTTCATAAGTGATCGTACTTTTACTTTCAGTTAATTTAATAACCAGCTTTGCTAAATCATTTAAAGATGTTTCTATCCCAGTAGCAATATTATAGATGCCTCCATTAGTCAGTGACCCTAACGCAGCTAAAACCGTAGCTCTACAAGCATCCTGAATAAAAGTAAAATCCCGCGTTTGATTACCATCGCCGTGAATTAATAAAGGTTTATCTTCTAAAGCCCAAGCAATAAACTTTGCCGCCACCCCTGCATAAGGATTATCCGGGTTCTGATTGGGTCCATAAACATTAGAATACCGCACAATACTAAGCGGCAATCCATATTGATGCTGAAAAACTTGCGCATAACTTTCTCCAGCATATTTACTAGCCGCATAAAAGCTCAGAAACTGTTGAGGTGCATCTTCTTTAACAGGAAAAAGTTCAGCATTACCATAAATTGAAGAGATTGAGCCATAAACTACCCTCTCGCTTCCGGCCTTTAAAGCAGCTTCCAACACATTAAATGTGCCAATAATATTTGTTTCTAAGTCAACCCTGGGCTTCTCCATCGAAGGAAGCATCGTGACTGCCGCCAAATGAAAAACGGTATCTTTACCCCGAATAGCCTTTTCTAACAAGTTTCTGTCCAGAATAGTTCCGCCCAGAAATTCGATCTCTGATTCTATCTCCATCTTTTGTAAGTTTTCTTGATGTCCTGTGAACAGATTATCCAGTACCGTCACATTACATCCATAATCAATCACCAGCATCCGTACTAAATTTGAACCAATAAATCCTGCTCCGCCTGTTACCAAAACGCGTTTCATATCTAAGCTAGCTCCCTTCAAACAAATTATCCTTAAACCACCAACAAGGATGAACTAAAATCTGTAGCCGTGGTTCTTTACCAAGATGTTTACACATACAGTTTTCCCGCCACATCCCAAAACTATCAGAAATATATTTAATCTCTCTGGTAAAAGCGGCATCATAAGCATTGTACCAGATCCCTACTTCTTCCTTCGGGATATTTTCAAAAAAGCTGCGATTATGTTGGGAACCCGCTGAAGTATGTTCACCATGCGCAGCTGCCGACCGCACAGAGATCTTTAAGATAGTTTCTAGTACCTTTTTTTCCCGTAAAAAAACTTCCGTCGGATTCTCCTTCTCGATGATATGAGCAAAATCAAGTGCTTCAAAATGCAGGCCAATTTCATGCCCCAAAGATAAGATTTCTTGTAATGCTTGATAATTGTTATATTCAAAGATATTGTAAGACGCCGCATGCACTCTTACAAAGTATGTTGCCCGAATCCCGAGGCTGTTCTCTAAACGGGCCATCCCCAGCGCCCTGGATATAGAACGTTCAATGTCGTGCCGTAAAATAATAAACTGTTGTTTTTCCGTAATACTCCCCACCTCTTGGAAAGGAATAATTGCGTATCCTTGTTCTTGGGCCTGTAAAAGGCAAGCACTATAATGAACATAATTCCAGGAACAGGTTTTTATCATAAAATCACGTCCTTATTAACACCTAACTAACAAACCTCTGCTCGCAAAAAATTACTGCTATATAATATTAACTGCCTAAGAAGAATGTTACAAAAAGCAAGGACTAAGAGCACCTCCCCTTATTGTGCTCCCAGTCCTTGCTTCATCTAAAAATACTTTCATCAAAGTAAAAAAAAAAGTAAAAAAAATAAAAAGGCTCGCAAGCCTTGTTAATTCTGGTGCCCGAGGCCGGACTTGAAC
>DHPU01000023.1:22500-59033 GCA_002407935.1 Peptococcaceae bacterium UBA5356 | reverse complement strand
TTTGTCCATATTTTGAGTAGCAGCTCCTGGAGAATGCGGGCGTGGACGGTGAAGGAGACTCAAAAGGGAATACAGTTCAAGATTAAAGTACAACCTCGGGCAAGTAAAAATGAGATCATCGGTTTGCAGGGTGAGGCTTTAAAAATTAGATTAATGGCGCCTCCTGTAGACGGAGAAGCGAACGAGGCCTGTATCCGGTTTCTGGCGGATTTTTTTCGAGTTCCCCGGAAACGGATTAAGATTATTAGCGGTCTGACCAGTCCGCATAAATTAATTGAAATTGAGGGAATTACGCAAGAAGAATTAAAGCAAAGGCTGGGAGGAATACTGTAAAGGATTAGTGCCACAAGATGTGGTTAACACAAGTATTTGACAAAGACCTTTTTGATGTCATATACTATTGTTTATAAGATTAAAGTGATGAAAGAGACGTATCTTGATTGGTAACTTTAGCGAGTCCGTAAAATGGTGCAAGACGGGCAGGAAAAGTCAAGATAAGATCACTCTTGAGCAGTAAGACTGAAAAGACCAAAGCCGAGTAAGTTTTACCGGATAACCTCCGTTAACGGGTTATAAAGTGGCAGTAAGATTGTTTATCTGTCAACAGGGTGGTACCACGGGAAATAACTCTCGTCCCTTTTTGGGGAGGGAGTTTTTTATTGTATTAGGATGACGTATTTAGTTTAATTCTAAGTTTATTGAGGTGAAAGGGATATGGCTAAAGAAAATAAGTACAATGGAACTTTAAATTTACCGCAAACGGATTTTCCAATGAGAGGAAATCTTCCGCAAAAGGAACCAGAGCTTCTGGACAAGTGGCAAAAGATGGATCTATATAAAGTAGTGCAGGAAAAAAGCCAAGGAAAGCCCCAGTTTAATCTCCATGACGGGCCTCCTTATGCTAATGGGAATATCCACATGGGTCATACGTTAAATAAGGTAATCAAGGATATTATAGTTAAATTTCATAGTATGACAGGTTATGATGCTCCTTATGTTCCCGGTTGGGATACCCATGGTTTGCCGATAGAGCAGCAAGCTATTAAAGCACTCGGGTTGAACCGTCATGCTCAGGATCCGGTGGAGTTTAGGAAATGTTGTCGTGAATATGCTTTAAAATACGTAGATATCCAGAGAGAACAGTTTAAGCGTTTGGGGGTGCGAGGCGATTGGGATCATCCTTACGTTACGCTTGATCCTAAATTTGAAGCGGTACAAATCGGCGTCTTTGGCGAGATGGCTAAAAAGGGCTATATTTACAAGGGACTTAAACCGGTTTATTGGTGTCCTCATTGTGAAACCGCTTTAGCGGAGGCGGAAATTGAATACGCGGAGAAGAAGTCTGCCTCTATTTATGTTAAATTCCCGGTTATTGATGGAAAAAACCTGTTGGGTACGGAGAACACTTTTTTTGTGATTTGGACAACAACCCCTTGGACTATACCAGCAAATCTGGGCATTTGTCTTCATCCTGAATTGGAATATGTTTTGCTGGTAGTTGAAAAGGTGAAATATGTGGTAGCGCAAGCCTTGCTGGAATCTTTCCTGAAAGTGCTGGGGAACCCCACCTATAGCCTTGAAAAGAAATTTCAAGGAGAGGAATTGGAAGGGGTTATTTGCCAACATCCTCTTTATGAACGAAATTCGGTGGTTATTTTAGGAGACCATGTTACTACAGAACAGGGAACTGGTTGTGTGCATACAGCTCCCGGCCATGGGGTAGAAGACTTTGAGGTTGGAAAGAAATATGGGCTGGGGGTACTTTCTCCGGTAGATAACCGGGGCAGATTTACGAAAGAGGCTAAAAACTTTGAGGGCTTGTTTATTGATGATGGGAATAAGGCGGTCGTCAAAGCTCTTGACGACAAGGGCATGTTAATAGCCATGAGTTTTATCAAGCATCAGTATCCTCATTGCTGGCGCTGCAAAAATCCGATTATGTTCAGGGCTACAGAGCAGTGGTTTGCTTCTATTGATGGGTTTCGTCAAAAAGCCTTAGCAGCAATTAAAACGGTGAAATGGATTCCTTCTTGGGGAGAAGACCGAATTCATAATATGGTAGCGGATCGTGGAGACTGGTGCATTTCCCGCCAGCGTACTTGGGGGGTTCCGATTCCGATCTTTTACTGTCGGGATTGTAATAAGGAGATTATCAATGAAGCGACGGTTAGCCATCTCCAGAAACTTGTGGAGGAACATGGTTCTGATATCTGGTGGGCACGTGAAGCAGCAGAACTTCTTCCGGCGGGAACAACTTGTCCGGAATGTGGGGGTAAGAAGTTCCGTAAAGAAACAGATATTATGGATGTCTGGTTTGATTCGGGAACTTCTCATATGGGAGTACTGGAAACCAGACCGGAACTGAGCTGGCCGGCAGACCTTTACTTGGAAGGAAGTGACCAGCACCGCGGTTGGTTTAATTCCTCTCTGTCTACTTCCGTAGCGGTACGGGGGGTTGCCCCTTACCGGGCGGTACTCACTCATGGCTTTTTAGTGGATGAACAGGGGAGGAAGATGTCTAAATCGCTTGGTAATGGGGTCGATCCTCTCAAAGTTATTGAGCAAATGGGTGCTGATATTCTGCGTTTGTGGGTTTCGTCGGCAGATTATCGTAATGATGTGGCTATTTCATCAGGTATTTTAAAACAAATAACCGAAGCTTATCGCAAGATCCGGAATACGTGTCGTTATTTGTTAGGCAACCTCTATGATTTTGATTCGGAAAAAGATGCAGTTGCTTATCGTGATTTATTGGAAATTGATCAATGGGCTCTGCTTAAGTTGCACCAGTTAATTAAAAAGGTTACTGAGGCCTATGAAAATTATGAATTTCATACGGTGCATCATAATATCCATAATTTCTGTGCGGTAGATATGAGTGCATTTTATTTGGATATCATTAAGGACAGAGTTTATACCTCACCGGCAGATTCATTGGAGCGAAAAAGTGCCCAGACCGTCATGTACGAGATTATCACCGCTTTGGTGAAAATGCTGACCCCAATTTTAGCTTTTACAACGGAGGAAATTTGGCAGTATCTCCCTCATAAAGAGGAGGAAGTTACGGTGCAAGTAGCCGGCTGGCCTGCCTTTAATGAAGGTTATCTCAATGCTGAATTAGAGGAAAGATGGAATAAAATCCTTGCGGTACGGGAATTTGTCGCTAAACCACTGGAGGAGGCTCGTCAAAGAAAGTTTATTGGGCATTCTCTGGACGCTCGTGTTAATCTGTTTGCTAATCAGGAGTGGTATGAATTTCTGGCAAGCAAGCAGGATGAATTAGCCAGTCTTTTCATTACGTCCAGTGTGGCTTTAAAGCATGATGAGCAAGTTCCTCAGGAAGCGTTTACAAGTGAAGAACTGCCAGGGCTGGCGGTTGTGGTGGAAAAAGCACCCGGTGAAAAATGTGAACGGTGCTGGATTTATTCGGAGACAGTTGGTCAGGATGAACAACAACCTACCTTGTGTCACCGCTGCGCCACGGTCTTAAAGAAGTAAAGAAGAAGTGCAAAATTTTAAGATGATATGAGAAAAAAGACGTAGAGGGTAAAGTCTCCTTATACGTCTTTCTTATTTAGCTGTTTCTAAATTAAGGATAGTTGGGCAAATACTCTGTGAAATATTCACAGTAGGGCATGATATAATAAGGACGTTATAGATTATTAATAAGCTTTTCAGAGTGTACGTGAGGAGGTTTTTTGATGTCGTCTCTTTTACCGGTAGTAGTAATCGGGGCTGGTGCTGCGGGTTTAATGGCTGCAGGCAGGGCTGCCCAATTAGGAGCAAAGGTGATTCTCTTAGAAAAAAACAAAGCAGTGGGGCGTAAACTGCTGATTTCGGGGAAGGGAAGATGTAATGTCACGAATAATGGTGATATTGAGATCTTCATGCCAAATTATCACGGGGAGGGCCGTTTTTTATATAGTGCTTTTCACCACTTTTTTCATGATGATCTGATTAATTTATTGAATCAATTCGGGGTAGAGACGAAAGTAGAGAGAGGCGGAAGGGTCTTTCCTGTTTCTGATAAAGCGGCAGATGTGGTGCAAGGCTTACTTAAATATGTTCGAAAGCACGGAGTTGAACTGAGGACGGAAGAGGAAGTTTTGGAAATATGTTTGGAGCAGGACGAGGCTAAGGGTAAGGGGCAAGTTAAGCGGCAAATCAAGGGAGTAAAAACTACACGGGGGTTGCTGGAGAGCCAGGCTGTGATTGTGGCGACAGGGGGAAAATCGTATCCGGCAACCGGTTCTACCGGCGACGGTTTTAAATGGGCCGCCGCTCTAGGACATACCGTAATCACACCTAGACCGGCGTTGGTTCCGTTAAATATTAAAGAAGATTGGGTTAAACAATTACAGGGCTTGGCTTTAAAAAATATTGAGGTTACGCTTACGCAAGGGAAAAAGGTACTAGGGAAAGAGTTTGGGGAAATGCTTTTTACGCATTTTGGCGTCTCCGGTCCGGTGATACTTACTTTAAGTGGGTTGGTAGTTGAAAAGGAAGCACGGCAGGGCTTGCAGCTTCATTTTAATTTGAAACCGGCACTTGATGAGGAAACCTTGGATAAAAGGTTACAACGAGATTTGCAAAAATATCAGCGGAAACAGCTACAGAATGCTCTAGATGAGCTTTTGCCGCAACGGTTGATTCCCGTGGTTATTTCCGCAAGTGATATTCCACCGGATAAGTTTGTCCATCAAATTACGAAAGAGGAACGAAATAGCTTGTTGCAGATTTTAAGGGATTTAAGAATGACAGTACTAGGACCCCGTTCTTTGGCAGAAGCAATTGTTACGGCAGGTGGTGTTTCTTTACGGGAGGTTAATCCTGGTACCATGGAGTCCAAATTGATTCAGGGTTTATATTTTGCCGGAGAGGTTTTGGATATTGATGGTTTAACGGGGGGCTATAATTTACAGGCTGCTTTTTCTACCGGCTATCTGGCCGGCGAAAAGACCGCTTTAAGGTTGCTTTAAGGAGATAGAAGTATTGTATTAGTTCCGCAGCTCGTTTTTCGGAAGAGAAAAAGTATGCCCTTGTTTATCGATGACCAGGTAACAGGGGCTTTTTTGGTCGGCGAGAGATTCGAGATGCAGTTCTAAATCTTTAAGAATGGCAATTTCTCGAGGCTTTTCTTCGCCGGAGGGCAGATGAAAACCGGTGCGGAGAATAAAATTTTGCCATTGCTCATCCCAGTAATATTCCTGGGTAATTTGGCGGGATTGGCGTGTTTTAAACTGATATTCGGCCGGTAAGGAAGCGTTTTGTTGGGCGGGAGCTTCTGAAAATTGCTGTTGCCCTTTTACTTGCAGCAGTATTTTTTTTTCTTCTTCTCGGCAGGTTATGGTATACGCTTGCTTTAGGTTAAGCCATTTGAGAGGAGCGGCATGAGGATCTTGCCATGTATTGAGCCAGCTAATGTCCCAGAAGGAATTTTCGGTAAAGATCTCTTGCAGCTTATTTCTTTGCCATTTCCACAGGGTTACGGTAGATAATTCACAAAAGGCCCCCAAACGTTCCTGATGGTCTTCTTTGGTTACCAGAAAAGACTGTCCGTTTTCTAAAGGGAGGCTTTCTAATTTGGCGATGGGTAAAAGGTTGTCACGATAAAAAACGAGAAAGTAAAAATTGTCTTCTTTTTGTAAGACCGCGAGGAGCCCTCTCTCAGGAGGAAGAGAAAAGGAAAAAACTACTTCCGGTATATTATCGGCTAATAAATTAGTAAAAAGGAAGTTGGTTTGCCATGGTTCTTTGCAGTCTTGTGGTACAAGATATTGCAGCAGCATTTTGGAGGTTTCTTGTACGGCATCGTTGATTAGTCCTTGATTTTGGGTTTGTAAGAGGTCGATTTGAATTTGGGGAAAAACAGGGATCGGCGGGCCAATTCTACTTACAGGGATGGTGTCAAATTTGCTTAAATCCAGCCAGGTAATCAGGAAAAGGAAAAAGAGAAAAACTCTGCTTAATATTTTAACTTTCATAAGCTCTGCCACTCCTTGCTAATAAGAAAAAGTTAATATATTATATAAACGAATGTAGAATACATAACTGTTATTTGCTGTAAAAACGTGGAGAAAATCGAGAAAGTCAATATTTGAGAGGGGGAGGTGAAAAGATTATGGATGTCTTGAAAAGGACGCCACTTTATGCCAAACATCTTGAATTGGGAGCGAAGATGGTGGAATTTGGCGGCTGGGAAATGCCTGTCCAGTATAAGGGCATCATCGAGGAGCATCGCGCTGTGCGTACAACCGCAGGGCTTTTTGATGTGTGTCATATGGGTGAACTGGAAATTATGGGGCCGGGTGCTTTGTCTTTTCTACAAAGTGTTTTAACAAATGATGTAGCGAAAATGGAAGCAGGGCAAGTGATCTATAGTCTGATGTGTTATTCTTCCGGTGGGGTGGTAGATGATTTACTAGTATACAAGCTGGACGAAGAAAAATATTTATTGGTAGTTAATGCAGGTAATAAGGATAAAGACTGGAACTGGTTGAAGGAGAAACAGGACAAGCAAACAAGTTGTAATAACAATGAAGATTTTATAATGCGGGATATTTCTGATGAAATTGGGTTGTTAGCTTTACAGGGACCATTAGCTGAAGAAATTTTAGCTGGTGTTTGTTCGGCCTCTTTAAAAGATTTACGTTATTATCGTTTTTTAATCTCCGAAATAGCCGGGATTAATGTTTTAATTTCCAGAACAGGCTATACTGGAGAGGATGGTTTTGAAATTTATTTGGTAGCCGAAAAAACGCCCTTGGTCTGGGATAAACTGTGTGAAGCCGGGAAGGAAAAGGGTTTGCTTCCTGCCGGATTAGGGGCCAGGGATACTTTACGTTTTGAGGCTTGTCTTCCTTTATATGGGCATGAATTAAATGAAGCAATTACACCTCTGGAGGCTGGGTTAGAGTTTTTTGTGGCTTGGCAGAAAGGTGACTTTATCGGAAAAGAAGCTTTACTACAGCAAAAACAAGCAGGGATTCCTCGCAAATTAGTCGGCTTGACGATGCTGGAAAGGGGTATTCCCAGAGCAGGTTATGCTTTAGAGAAGGATGGGGTAGTCATTGGCGAAGTGACTTCCGGTAATTATGCCCCTACGTTGAGTCAAAATTTAGGTTTAGGTTATGTGTTAAGTAATGAGGCCAAGCTTGATAATGAGGTAGCAGTCTTGATAAGAGGCAAAGCCATCAAGGCAAAAATTAGCAAAAAGCCGTTTTATAAGAGAGGGAGGTAAATAAGATGTATCCTGAAAACTTAAGGTATACGAAAGAACATGAGTGGATTTTGGTTGAAGGGAAAAAAGGAATCGTCGGAATTACGGAATATGCACAGGATTCCTTGGGAGATGTCGTTTTTGTGGAACTGCCAGAAATCGGGAAAAAATTAAAAGTGGGAGAAGGTTTAGGTGTAGTTGAATCGGTGAAAGCGGTATCGGATATTTATAGTCCGTGTTCCGGTATTGTTACGGCGGTTAATGAAAGTCTGCTTGATAATCCGGAGTTACTCAATCAGGATCCTTATGGCGAAGGCTGGCTGATTGAAATGGAAGTAGAGGAATTAGACAGTGAGCTATTAACCAGCGCTGAGTACGAAGATTTTGTGGCTGGGGAGGAATAAGCCGATGCCTTTTTTACCTCATACTCGTGAAGAGGAAAAAGCGATGTTACAAGCAATTGGCGCCTCCTCTACGAAAGATCTTTTTCAGGATATTCCTAAGGAACTTCGTTTACAGAGGCCTTTGCAATTACCGCAGGGACTGGCGGAAAAAGCCGCTTGGGAAGAAGTGCAAAGGTTGGCGGAACGAAACAGGCATACCGGCAATTTTTTGTGCTTCAGAGGAGCCGGTGCTTATGAGCATTATCAGCCAAGTGCGGTAAACCATTTGCTTTCCCGTGCTGATTTTTATACGGCTTATACACCCTATCAGCCGGAAATTAGTCAGGGTACTTTGCAGTCCATCTTTGAATATCAGACGTGTATTTGCGAGTTGACTGGGATGGATGTGGCTAATGCTTCCCATTATGACGGAGCGACAGCACTTACTGAGGCCGCTTTAATGGCGGTAGAGGCTACCAGAAGAGCCAAGGTAGCCGTAAGTACTTTGGTTCATCCTGAATATCGCGAGACTATGCAGACCTATTTACGGCGCCGTGGGGTGGAGATTATTTGGCTTCCCTATCAAGAAGGCTTAACAGTTAGCGGTACGGATTTAGAGCGGTATTTATCAGATGAGGTGGCGGCAGTTCTGATCCAAAGTCCGAATTTTTGGGGCAGTATTGAAGATTTAAAAATGTTTGCGGAAAAGATCCACGAAAAGGGGGGCCTTTTCGTGGCTTGTGTTGATCCTCTTTCTTTAGGCGTGTTGGAAAGTCCCGGTCGGCTGGGAGCGGATATTGTAGTAGGGGATGGGCAAAGTTTAGGACTTCCGCTCAGTTTTGGCGGCCCTTATTTGGGTTTTATGGCTTGTAAGGAGAAATATGTACGACGTTTGCCCGGACGGATTGTAGGCAAGACGCTTGATCGTTTGGGTCGGGAAGGGTATGTCCTTACTCTCCAGGCTCGTGAACAGCATATTCGTCGAGAAAAGGCGAGTTCCAATATTTGCTCCAATCAGGCTCTTTGTGCTTTGGCGGCCACGATTTATCTCGCCTTAATGGGGCCGGAGGGTTTAGCGGAAGCAGGAAACCAGTGCTTGCAAAAAAGCCATTATGCCCGGAAACGACTAGCCGCGCTGCCAGGGGTGACGATCCCGTTTAAGGCTCCTTTCTTTCAGGAGTTTGTGGTTAAGACTAAGGAAGCACCGAATCAAATTAATCAACGCCTTTGGGAAGCTGGCATTTTGGGCGGTTTGGATTTAAGCAAGTATTATCCGGAAATGGAAAATCATCTGCTTCTTTGTGTGACGGAGATGCGTTCTCGGGAGGAGATTGAGCGGTTAATTCAAGTTTGGGGAGGTGACCGGTAATGGAAAAGCTCATTTTTGAAAAAAGTGTCGCCGGGAGGAAGGGTCGTTATTTGCCTCCTCTTGATATTCCCGCTTCCCTTATCGAAGAAATGCTACCGGCCGGAATAAGCAGAAAAGAGGCGCCTCTTCTTCCGGAATTGACGGAGGCAGAAGTGGTTCGTCATTATACGCGGCTCTCCCGTTTGAATTACGGAGTGGATACCGGTTTTTATCCTTTGGGCAGCTGTACCATGAAATATAATCCGAAGATTAATGAAGATGCCGCCAATCTTCCCGGTTTCAGCAAAATTCATCCGTATCAGCCTGTTGACAGCGTGCAGGGAGCTTTAGAATTAATGGCTAGAACTCAGCAATATTTGGCGGAAATTTCCGGCATGGAGGCAGTAACGCTGCAACCTGCCGCAGGGGCACACGGGGAGCTGACCGGAATTTTGCTGATCATGGCTTATCATACGGCTAAGGGGGATTTGCAGCGGAATAAGGTCATTGTGCCGGATTCTTCGCATGGGACAAATCCGGCGACGGCAGCATTGGCCGGCTGTGAGATAATTCAGATTCCTTCCAATGAAAAAGGTGGCGTGGATTTGGAGGCACTGAGAGCGGTAGTGGGTGAGGATACGGCGGCTTTAATGCTGACTAATCCCAGTACGCTCGGTTTATTTGAAACACAGATTAAAGAGATTGCCGAAATAGTGCATGGGGCAGGCGGCCTTTTGTATTATGATGGGGCGAATATGAATGCGATTATGGGTTATTCACGTCCCGGCGACATGGGCTTTGATGTGGTTCATTTTAATTTGCACAAGACTTTCGCCACCCCGCATGGCGGTGGCGGACCGGGATCCGGCCCGGTCGGGGTCAAAGCGGCGCTGGAGCCGTTTTTGCCGAAGCCGGTGATTAAGTATAATCCGCAAACACAACAATATTTGTTGGATGAGGAACGGCCGCAGTCGATTGGCAGAGTAAAAGCTTTTTATGGTAATTTTGGCGTAGCGGTTAAAGCCTTTACCTATATGTTAATGCTGGGCGGTGAGGGGTTGAAGGAGGCCAGTGAAAAAGCAGTTCTTAATGCTAACTATTTAATGAAGTTATTGACTGAACACTATGAACTGCCTTATGCCGGCCCTTGTAAACACGAGTTTGTGGTCACCCCGCGTAATTCGCAGCAGACCGGCGTGCATACTCTGGATATTGCCAAAAGGTTGATTGATTATGGCTTTCATCCGCCGACGATTTATTTTCCCTTGATGGTGGAAGAGGCCTTGATGGTAGAACCTACGGAAACAGAGAACAAAGAAACACTGGATGAATTTGCGGCAGCCATGGCCGCAATTGCCCGGGAAGCACAGGAAAATGCGGAGCTACTGCATACTGCTCCGCATCAGACTCCCGTGAGCCGTCTTGATGAAACACAAGCGGCGCGCAAACCTGTGTTGCGATGGAGAGCCAAGTGATGAGGAACCTTCTCTGAGCAGTGCTAAGTTTTGTGTGATTCGCCTTTTTCCTGATGCACCTTACCTCGTTCCTTTACATATATTAAAAGGACGGGGGTGCATCCGAATGGAAAAGGCGATTTTTTTTTCCGGTTGCGGAACTGCTTATTCAGTGGGAACAGATAATTTCACGAAAAAAAATCTGGAGTTGTATCCAGAAACAGTACCGGCTCTGCGGTTTTTACGTAGAAGAGGCTATTTACCTGTGCTTATTTCTCCTGAATTGCAGGAATATAAGCTTTTTCAGAGCAGCCTGAAGGATAAAACCTTAATGCCAGAGTACTGGAATGGTCGGGAAGAGGATTTGGACATTCTTTTAGAGGAGCAGTTAATTAATGTACAAGAGAGTTATTTTATTACTGATGGCTGTTATATGCAGGAATGGCTACAACTTGGCTGGCGGACGATTCTTGTACTGACCGGAAAAGGGGTAGCTACCTTAGATAGCTTAAAAACAGGGCAGTTAGAAAAGATTTGTGATGTCTGTAAGGATATTTATGCGGCTGCGATTAGTATTGTTATTCATAAGTATTAAAATATTAGGTAATCAGGGTAAAAAAATTAAATGCCTTGCAAATATGCGGGGCATTTTTGTGTTATAATAGCGCTGAAAAGGGGGTTGTTTTAATGGGTCGAGTGATAGTTACAGTTGTGGGACAAGATAAAATCGGGATTATTGCCGGTGTTTCCGGAATTCTGGCTAAATATCAGGTAAACATTTTAGATATTAGCCAGACTATTTTACAGGACTTTTTTACGATGATTATGATTGTGGATTTGGCTAAGGCTGTCGTTAATTTGCAAGAGTTACAACAGTTGTTGAAGGAACAGGGGCAGGAAATCGGCGTACAAATTCATGCTCAACACGAAGATATTTTTAAATATATGCACCGCATTTAAGGATGTAGAAAAGGGGGGGACAATTAGATGCCTATTACGTTTATGCCTGAGGAAATCATGGAAACAATTCATATGGTTAAGGCGGAAAACCTAGATATCCGGACTATTACGCTGGGCATAAGCCTTAGAGATTGTGTTCATAGTGACATAGAGGTGGTTGCCCGTAAAATTTACGATAAAATAACCTGTAAGGCGGAGAATCTTGTGCAGACGGGGGAGGATATTTCAAAGGAATTTGGCATACCGATTATCAATAAACGGATTGCTGTGACACCGATTGCGTTGGTTGGAGAAGGCTGTACCGATGAGGAAGATTATGTTTTGCTGGCGCACGCCATGGATCGAGCCGCCCAAGAGGTTGGGGTGAATTTTATCGGCGGTTTTTCGGCGCTTGTACATAAAGGTTTTACCAAAGGAGACGAAATCCTGCTTAATTCCATTGCCCGTGGACTAGCAGAGACAGAACGGGTCTGTGCTTCGGTTAATGTAGCTACGACTAAGGCGGGAATCAATATGGATGCTGTTTATCAGATGGGAAAGATTATTAAGGAAACGGCAGAACTGACTAAAGAGGCGGGGGGTCTAGGTTGTGCTAAATTAGTGGTGTTCTGTAATGTGCCTGAAGACAATCCGTTTATGGCCGGGGCTTTTCATGGCCTTGGCGAGCCGGAGACGGTGATTAATGTAGGAGTAAGTGGCCCCGGAGTAGTTGTTCATGCTGTGCGGGAAAATCCGGAGGTAGATTTTGGGACACTGGCGACAATTATTAAACATACTGCTTTTAAGGTAACACGCATGGGTGAGCTGGTGGGAAGGGAAGCGGCTAAACGGCTTCAGGTTCCTTTTGGCATTGTCGATCTTTCCTTAGCCCCGACTCCGGCAATCGGGGATAGTGTGGCCGATATTCTTGAGGCGATGGGGTTAGAAAAGGTAGGCGGTCACGGAACTACAGCGGCACTGGCCTTGTTGAATGATGCGGTGAAAAAGGGCGGAGCAATGGCGTCCTCTTATGTAGGGGGGTTAAGTGGAGCCTTTATTCCTGTCAGTGAGGATGCGGGGATGATTAGGGCAGTCGAAGAAGGCGCACTCTGCTTGGATAAACTTGAAGCTATGACTTGTGTTTGCTCGGTGGGGCTGGATATGATTGCTGTACCGGGTGATACATCGGCAGAGACATTGGCGGCGATCATTGCGGATGAAGCGGCCATTGGGATGATTAATAAAAAGACAACGGCAGTAAGGATTATCCCTGTCCCGGGGAAAAAAGTAGGTGACCGGGTAGAATTTGGTGGTTTATTGGGGACAGCCCCGATCATGGCTCTTCATCCTTATAGCGCAGTTAATTTTATTAAGCGGGGGGGCAGAATTCCGGCTCCACTCATTTCGTTAAGTAATTAGTAAGACAAAAAAAAGGAGTGCTTCATAACTAAACTTTAGTTATGAACACTCCTTTGACTTGTTAATTCGCTTAGGCGCGAACTACATTTTCAGCTTGTGGACCACGGTTACCTTGAACGACATCAAAAGTTACTTCTTGACCTTCGTCTAAAGTTTTAAATCCTTCACTCTGAATGGCAGAAAAGTGAACAAAAACGTCTCCGCCTTCATTTGATTCGATGAAACCGTAACCTTTTTCTGCATTAAACCATTTAACTTTACCTTGCATTTTAAAACCTCCTTTTCAATCATCTGATCAAAAACGTTTAATCCAAAAAACCTTTGACCAAGCAGATTCAAAAGAGGCCAAAACAGGTTTATGGGTGAAACTTTTTAACACAGATATTATTTTAACATAGTTTTGTAGTAATGTAAAGCTATCTGGAAATAATTTGTCCATATCTTGAGTAGCAGTTATAATAGTAAGTAGAGATGTTGAGAATGTTGAGTTATAGTTAAAGGAAAACCTAGGAAAAAGTCGGGGTGAAAGGTAATGTCGGATGAGAAAGAATCTTTAACGCGTTTGGAAGAGAAGGTGAAGGATTTAGCTTTGGCCATGGAAAAAATGAAAATAGCTGAATATGTAGAGTACATTAATGATACCAGAAAGATGCTGGCAACTAATTTTCTAGCAGGAATAGCTCGTGGGTTAGGGATGGCTGTTGGTTTTACAATTTTGGGGGCGATGTTGATTTATTTTTTAAGACAGCTTGTCCTGTTTAATCTTCCTCTGATTGGGGATTTTATTGCTAATATAGTGGAGTTAGTAAACGAAAGTCTCCAAAAAGGTTAATTTTCAGGTGGGTTCAGAGTAGCCAAAAAGATGTGGTTATGGTAAAATAACAAATAATGTAAAATATACAAGGATGGAGTTATGGAAAAATGGCTTTTTGGATATGCGGTGTTATGGTGTTCCTTTTGGATCGCTGGACTAAGTTTTTAGTAGTGCAAAAAATGAATATGGGGGAGACCATTCCGGTCATTAAGGATTTTTTACATATAACATATATAAAAAACCCCGGGGCTGCTTTTGGCATCCTTGCTGAAAAGACCTGGTTTTTTATTATTGTAACCATCGCTATTTTAATTATTATTATTTATTTTAATTATACGCTGGGTAAAGATAATGTTTTGTTTTCTATCGTTTTTGGCCTAGTGGCTGGAGGAGCAGTAGGAAACCTTTTTGATCGGTTGCAGTCTGGACTAGTAGTAGATTTTATTGATTTTCGGGTTGTTTGGCCTTATATTTTCAATCTGGCAGATGCGGCTATTGTGGTGGGGATGGTGTTGTTGGCGTGGCAAATTTTAATGTCGGAGAAATTAAAAGACTAAGAGGTTTGACCATAATATGAAAAGAGTCAATTAGGGAGAAGGTAAGAGATGGGTAGATATTTCCGGAAAAAGGCAGATAGCACAACAGATAGAGTAACAGATAGCACAACAGATGGCGTGAAGGATAGTGTGGCGGGGCAGTTGTGCGTAGATGAAGCTGCACAGGGTCTTCGTCTGGATGTATATGTTACTGGGCAGCTGAAGAATTTGACCCGTTCTCAGGTGCAGCACTTCATTGAGGAACAGAAAATTCTGGTTAATCATCAGGCTGCTAAGGCAAATTATAAAATAAAGACAGCAGATGCGATTACTTATCGGATTCCAGCAGCAAAAGCGGTAGAAGTCTTGCCGGAAAAAATCCCTTTGCAGATCGTGTATGAAGATGAGGATGTGCTGGTAATTAATAAACCACAAGGGATGGTAGTACATCCGGCTAATGGGAATTATCGGGGAACCCTGGTTAATGCGCTTCTTGCTTATGGTTGTAATTTATCAAGTCTAAATGGGGCTTTGCGACCGGGAATTGTTCATCGAATCGATAAGGATACCTCCGGGCTGCTGGTGATCGCGAAAAACGATTCGGCCCATCTGGAATTGGCACAGCAACTAAAAGGGCATGAGATGAAACGGGAATATCTGGCACTAGTACATGGAGGAATGGCCGAACCAGGGGGAATAATTGAAGCTCCGATTGGACGAAATCTAAGGGAACGCCAAAAAATGGCGGTGGTTTTAAAGAATAGTAAGCCGGCAGTAACTAGGTACTGGATTTTAGAACGATTAGCAAATTATACGCTGGTTAAATGTCGGTTGGAAACAGGGCGTACCCATCAGATTAGGGTACATTTGGCTTATCTTCACCATCCGATAGTAGGAGATGCTAAATACGGATATCGGAAAGTACATTTCGGTTTGGCGGGACAGGTTTTGCATGCTGCTACTTTGGGATTTGTGCATCCCCGTAGTAAGGAGTGGTTAGAATTTACGGTTGATCTTCCGGCATATTTTCGGGAGGTGCTGCAATTATTAGAAAGTCAATATGTAGACAATAGGGCGGAGCAATAACCGCGAGGATACGTAAGAGTAAAGGGAAGCTGTACCGTAAGGACAAGAAAAAGTGGGGATCGGTAAAGGAAAGGAAGGGGATGGATTGTCATGATGAGAGAAAAAGCAAGGTTGCTCGATCAGGATGGAATTAGGAGATCCTTAACACGAATTGCGCATGAAATTGTGGAGAACAACAAAGGGGTAAAGGAGCTCATTCTTGTCGGGATTCGCCGCCGGGGAGTACCGTTGGCTGAACGGTTGGCGGAGATTATTGAGCAGATTGAAGGAGTACGGCTTCCGGTGGGGAAGCTGGATATTACGCTTTACCGGGATGATTTGACGGCTTTAAGTGATTATCCCGTTGTCCGGGGAACAGAAATTTCGGTTGATATTACCGGTAAAAAAATCATTTTTATTGATGATGTCTTATATACAGGGAGAACCATCAGGGCGGCGATGGATGCATTAATGGATATGGGCAGACCAAAGGTGATTCAGTTGGCGGTTTTGGTGGACAGAGGGCATCGGGAGCTTCCCATTAGGGCAGATTACATTGGAAAAAACGTGCCTACTTCTAGAAAAGAGTCAATTCAGGTTATGCTGCAGGAAGTGGATGGGGAAGATGGGGTAATTATTGTTGAAACAGACGAAACAGAGGAATGAAAAATCATTCCTCTGTTTCATTTAATGTGGTTAGAATTTCTGCTATTTTTTCTGGAACAGGTGTCACATAAATAGTATGCTGATTATCATATAGCACGAGGCCGGGCTTGGCACCTTTTTGTTTCCAGACATTTTTGCGTAGGGTATAATCGACAGGTACATTGGTGGAGTTACGAGCTTGGGAATGATAGGCGGCCAACAGGGCGGCTTCTTCCATGATTTTGGCCGGTATTGGTTTATGGTCGGGATTTTTAATGACGACATGAGAGCCGGGGATATCTTTAGTATGGAACCAAAGATCTTCTGCTTTGGCCAGCTTCATGGTGAGCAGATCATTTTGTTTGTTGTTCTTGCCGACGTAAATCAGCCAGGAATCTCGCCATATTTTTTGAGGAAGGCTCGTTGTTTGCTGGTTACCTGTTTTGCCCTTGCCCTTAGTTCTGTTTTTATCTTTATTGCTCATTTTTCCTTTAGTTACAGTAGGCTTTTTTGCAGCTGTTGTTTGCAGATAACCGGATTCGCGAAATTCCTCGCGAATCTCCTCAATTTCAGATGAATTGGTTACGCTATGCAGGGAACTGGTGAGACTGTACAGATAGGCCAGTTCCTCTTTCGTTTCCTGTAATTGTTTCTCCGCTTTGGTTGCAGCATTTTTAGCTTTCTGATAACGGGAAAAATAGCGTTGAGCGTTTTCTCCCACGGTAAGGTGTTCATCTAAAGGGATAGTTTCCATTTTTTCTGCGGGGTCATAATAATTAGGCACCTGGGCTTCTTTTCCCTGTTGCAGATGATAGAGTTGGGCGGTTAATAGTTCCCCCCATAGTCGGTATTGCCCGGCATTTTGGGCTTCTTGGATAGTTTCTGATTGGAGACCGGCTTTTTTTTCACAGCGTTGGATTTCTTTTTTTACTAGGCTTTCCAGAACGGTTTTTTTCTGCTGAAAGTGAGTAGCGATATTCTTGTGCTGGTAATAATAGTCTAGGGCTTCGTTCATCGTGGAAAAGCCACGGCGCCAAGGCACCGGGTAAGAGGTCAAGGCTAAAGCGGAAAAAGTCTCAGGTTGATTGTCTTTGAGAATAATCTCTGGAGAAAAAAGACATTCCTTTAGATTAGCTCCTAACAGGGATAACTCTTGCCATAAAGTGCTTAGCTCGTATTCTCCACAGTACTCTAAGGGTTGAAAAGGATCAAGCCCTGTGCGGCAGAGGATTTCCTCGACTGACTGAGGGCTCACTCCGCTGATGATTTTCAGTAAAGCCTTGTTTAAAGTGGTGGAAAGTGCAAGAGAAAGGATTCGTTCATAAAAATCCTCCTGCTTGATTTCCTCAAGGTTCATTTTTTCTTGGGGTGGCGGAGAAAGGTAAGGCAAACCGGGAAGCACTTGTCTGTAACGGCTGATAGAAGCTGGTACTCGTTGGATTGCATCAATAATTTTATTTTGATCGGGGTCGATGAGCAAGATATTGCTGTGTTTCCCCATTATTTCGATAATAATTTTGCGAAAGGCTTTTTCCCCTAATTCATCAACGACTTCGCAGTTGATTTCCAGAACTCGTTCTAGTTTTTGCTGGGAAATAGAGATAATTCTGCCACCTTCCAGATGCTTGCGCATTACCATACAGAAAAGAGGTGGTGTAAGCGGATTGGGGGGAGTTTGGGAAACCAAATGAACCCTCGCTTCTTGAGCTAGGGTAGAAAGCAGCAATTTAGCAGGAGCTCCCCCTTTCCGGTGCAGAACCAGAATAAGCTGGTGTTTAGTGGGTTGATAAATTTTCGCAATACGGGCTCCCTGTAGTTCTTGGGCGAGTTCTACCGTTACAGCCCGTAAAACAATTCCATCATAAGACATTTCCATACGCTCCGTTCTGAACAAAAAAATAGTAAATATTGATTACATAGATTGATTATATCACGACAGTTGACAGTACAGCTACTATTAGCGATAATCATCTTTAAACGTAATGAAAACTAATAAATTACCACAATATTTACCCAAAAATTTGATGATAATTATTGCTATGAAATAGCGGCTAGACTTTATGAAAGATTTGGGAGCAAAGTGTTTAAAGATATTTGGTAATTTTTTAAGATATAAAAGAATAAGATTTTAAAGTCTGGTAGTGTAGTAGTGCATCTGATTTTAAAAAGGGTGTAGGGGGCAGAGTGATGAAAGCAAAAAACTGGGAGGAAATGACGGCGGCCAAAGTTGTACAGGATTTGCAAACAGATTCAGTCAAAGGACTTTCCGTAAATGAAGCTCGGCGAAGATTGTCTTTAGTTGGCTTAAATCAGTTAAAAGAACAAAAAAAAATCTCGCCGCTGGCGTTGTTTTTTTCTCAGTTTAGCGATTTTATGGTGCTTGTTTTAATAGCAGCAGCACTTATCTCCGCTTTATTGAAGGAATATGCCGATGCGCTGACTATTTTAGCAATTATTATTTTGAATGCTTGTTTAGGGTTTGTCCAGGAATACCGCGCCGAAAAATCACTGGAAAAGTTAAAAAAACTGACCGCTCAGGAGACTACGGTTAAACGGGAGGGTACGCTGAAAACAATTTCTGCTGCCCAGCTTGTCCCGGGAGATCTGGTGCTTTTAAAGACGGGGGACATTATTCCGGCTGATTTGCGTATCCTGGAAGAAAGTCAGTTAGAAATAAATGAAGCTGTTTTAACCGGCGAATCGTTACCTGTGAAAAAACGGGCGGAGGAGGTTTATCATCAGAAAACTTCTCTGGGCGATAGAAGGAATATGGGCTTTATGGGTACGGTAGTTACCCGGGGAAAAGGAACCGGGATAGTAGTGGGGACGGGAATGGCAACAGAAATGGGACGGATCGCCGGTTATATTCAGGAGGTTCAGGAAGAGGATACTCCGCTGCAGAAGCGGCTGGCTCAGTTGGGGTGCTGGCTGGTTTTTTCTTGTCTGGTCATTGTGGGGCTGGTGGTGGCCTTAGGTTTAATGAGAGGGGAAGCACCTTATCAGATGGTTTTAACAGGAGTCAGCCTAGCTGTTGCTGCTATTCCGGAAGGGCTGCCGGCAATTGTCACAGCCGTTTTGGCACTTGGGGTGCAGAAGATGGTGAAACGGCAGGCCATTGTCAGGGCTTTACCTGCGGTAGAAACCTTAGGCTGTGCTACGGTAATCTGTTCGGATAAAACAGGGACGCTTACGCAGAATGAAATGACGGTGCGACAGTATTATCTGGGCGGAGAAACAATTTCTTTTACGGGAGAGGGATACGTTCCTCATGGTAGGATTAATTTTATAAAAGGGGAGGAAGGACGACGGAAGAATAAAGCTGGGCTTGAGATGGCCTTGAAAATTGCCGCTCTTTGCAATAATGCTTATTTGAAAAAGAAGGAGACTTTACTTCCGGGGTTATTTAGAAAAAGCAGCAGTCAATGGGAAATCATGGGAGATCCTACGGAAGGAGCACTGCTTGTTTCGGCAGCTAAAGGAGGATTCTGGCGGGAACAGTTAGAGTTAACCGAAGAAGAACAAAGGATTGACGAAATTTCTTTTGATGCAGAACGAAAAATGATGAGTGTGGTTTATCTTGATAAACAAGGGCAAAAAAGGCTTTATACGAAGGGCGCCCCTGATGTATTACTTAATATATGCAGTCAAGTATGGTGGGAAGGAAGGATTGTCCCGCTTACGGAAGAAATTAAAGAGAAGTTGTTTGCGCAAAATGATCAGATGGCGGATCAGGCTTTACGAGTGATTGGACTCGGTTATCGAGAGCTCGCTACCGTAAAAGGTTTGGCGAGAGGGTCGGAATTAAAGAAGGGAAAAGGCTTAGAAAAGGAGAAAGAAGAGAAAGAAACAGTGGTTAATTTAGAAAAAGACCTTGTTTTTGTAGCTTTAGCCGGGATGATTGATCCTCCACGGCAATCTGCGCAAAAAGCCGTAAGGGTTTGTAAACGGGCGGGAATTAAGACGGTGATGATTACGGGGGATCATAAAAGAACGGCGGAAGCAGTAGCCAAAGAGTTGCAAATAATTACGGCTTCTGCCGAAGTAGTACTTACGGGAAATGAGCTTGATGAATTGGGCGATATTCAATTACAGAAAATAATTGAGCAGGTTTCTGTATATGCACGGGTTTCTCCCAGGCATAAGTTACGGATTGTGCAGGCTTTAAAAAAGGCTGGGCATGTGGTGGCGATGACGGGTGATGGGGTTAATGATGCTCCAGCGGTGAAGGAGGCCGATATTGGGATCAGTATGGGGATTAGCGGGACAGATGTAACAAGGGAGGCCTCCGCCCTGATTCTGGCTAATGATGATTTTGCCACGATAGTAGCTGCGGTTGAAGAAGGGCGCATTATTTATGATAATATCCGCAAGTTTATTCGTTATCTGCTTTCTTGTAATGCGGGTGAAGTATTAACGATGTTTATGGCGGCTCTTTGCGGATTGCCTTTGCCTTTATTACCCATTCAAATTTTGTGGCTAAATTTGGTCACGGATGGTTTACCGGCGATGGCCTTGGGTCTTGACCCCGGAGACCCTAGTATTATGGAAAGAAAACCGCGCAGCCCTCGTGAGAGTATTTTTGCTCAGGGTTTGTCTAGAAAGATTCTTTCGATGGGTGTTACCATTAGTTTAATTACGCTTTTTGCTTTTATCATCGGCTTTTATTGGGGCGGAGAGGATTTGGCTTTGGCTAGGACGATGGCTTTTACTACTTTAGTGTTTGTTCAGCTTTCCTTCGTTTTTCAATGTCGTTCAGAAAGTTATTCGCCTTTTGAATTAGGGTTTTTAACTAACCCTTTTTTAATAGGAGCAGTTTTGTGTTCGGCCGGTATGCAGCTAGCTGTTATTTATCTTCCCTTTTTGCAGCAAATTTTTAAGACGGTGCCCTTAGAAATAGGACATTGGATTTTGATTTTCTCGTTGGCAATAGGAACTACCCTCTTGCAGGGATTGTATCGTACTGTTAAAATCAGGGGGAAGGGAAAAATAATCTATTTGAAATCTTAATGGGGGAATCAAAGTGAAATTTACCAAAATGCACGGACTAGGGAATGACTTTATTCTGGTGGATGGTTTTCAAGAAACACTTTCGCCGGATTTATCCCAAATAACCTTAAAGCTTTGTGATAGGCATTTCGGCATAGGTGCCGATGGGGTAATTGTCGTTCTCCCCTCCGAAACGGCTGATTTTCGGATGCGGATTATTAATTCGGATGGCAGCGAAGTAGAAATGTGCGGAAATGGAATTCGTTGTTTTGCCAAATATGTTTATGAAGAGAACTTGATTAAGCAAGCCACTTTTACGGTTGAAACATTGGCGGGGATTATGACTCCGAGTTTAGTGTTACAAGGTGATAAGGTAACAGGCGTGAGGGTGGATATGGGGGAGCCATCACTAGAGAGAAGTGCAGTTCCCATGTTTGGTTCTGTGGGACAGGCTCTGCATGAATCATTGGAAGTATTAGATACTACTTTTTATATTACGGCTTTATCGATGGGGAACCCTCATTGTGTTATTTTTGTGGATGATGTCGGGCAAATAGATTTAGAAAAATATGGGCCAGCCTTAGAAACACACCGGGTCTTTCCTAAAAAAACTAATGTTCATTTCTTAGAAGTACAGAATCGAGCAGAGATTAAGATGAGGGTTTGGGAAAGAGGGGTTGGCCCGACTTTGGCTTGTGGTACTGGGGCCTGTGCTTCTTTGGTTGCCGCAGTATTAAATCAAAAAACAGAACGTCAGGCCAAAATTCATTTGCCGGGTGGAACCCTGGAAATAGAATGGGCGGAAAATAATCATGTTTATATGACGGGTCCTGCGCAAAAGGTTTTTTCCGGAAAAGTTGAAGATAAAGCTTTATTCAGTTAAAATAAAGAGATAATCTTGATGCAGAGAAAGGATGTTGATGATGGAAGCAACTCGAATAAAAAAACTACCCCCTTATTTGTTTGCCAGAATAGAACAGAAGATTGAGGAAGCGAAAGAAAAAGGAGTTGATATTATCAGTTTTGGAATAGGCGATCCTGATATGCCTACTCCTCAGCCGATTATTGAAGAACTTTGCAAAGAAGCACATAATGCTGCTAATCATCAGTATCCTTCCTCGGTAGGGATGTTGGCTTATCGCCAGGCTGTTAGTTACTTTTATCAAAAAAATTATGGGGTGGAGCTTGATCCTCGAAAAGAAGTCGTTTCTTTGATTGGCTCTAAAGAAGGAATTGGGCACATTAATTTTTGTTATGTAGATCCGGGCGATCTTAATCTCGTTCCGGATCCGGGTTATCCTGTTTATGGAATCGGAACACTTCTGGCCGGAGGAGAGTCGTACCTAATGCCCTTATTGGAGGAAAACGGGTTTTTACCGGATTTAACTAAGATTCCGGAAGAGGTGGCCAGAAAAGCCAAATTGATGTTTATCAATTATCCGAACAATCCTACCGGGGCAGTAGCCGGGAAGGAGTTTTTCCAAGAAGTTGTGGCTTTTGCGAAAAAGTATAACATTATTGTTTGTCATGATGCTGCTTATACCGAAATTGCTTATGACGGGTATCGACCGAGTAGTTTTTTGGAGATTCCGGGTGCGAAGGAAGTCGGAATTGAATTTGGTTCTCTTTCTAAACCTTTTAACATGACGGGCTGGCGGATTGGCTGGGCCGTCGGGAGACAGGATGTAGTGGAATGTTTAGGAAGATTAAAATCAAATCTTGATTCTGGGCAGTTTCAAGCTATTCAGTACGCAGGAATTAAAGGCTTGACAGGAGCACAAGATAGTTTGCGGGAATTATGCCTTACTTATACTAAAAGAAGAAATCTTGTCGTGGAGGGATTGAACAAGATGGGATGGAGGTTGAGCAAACCTTTGGGGACCTTTTATATCTGGGCACCTGTACCTAAAGGGTTTACTTCCGCCTCGTTTACCGAATATGTTTTAGAAAAAGCAGGTGTAATTATTACACCTGGTAATGGTTATGGTCAGTACGGCGAAGGTTATTTCCGAATTTCTATTACCATACCAGAAGAAAAGATTAAAGAGGGATTACGCCGTTTGGAGGAAAACTTGGGTAAGGTGGAATTTTAGTTTAAGGTTAATTTTTGGTTTTAGGGAGTTGTTTAATTTGCTAAAAAGCATGACTGGTTTTGGCCGAGGTCATTATCTTGGTAAGTTAAAACAGGTAACGCTAGAGATTAAAGCGATTAATCATCGTTTTGGAGAAGTACAGGTGAAAATGCCTCGTCAATATTCTGCCTTAGAAGAAAAGATTAGGAGGTATGTTTTAAAACATATTTTCCGGGGTCATTTAGAGGTATTTATTAAGATGGAGGATACTGGTAATAAACCGCGGGAGCTTCAGGTTGACAAAGCCTTGGCCGTAGCGTATGATAAAGCATTGAAAGAATTGGCAACGATTACTGGTCTACCTTGTGAGATTAGCGTTATGCAGTTAGCACAGTTTCCGGAAGTCCTTAAATTGGAGGAACCGGAAGAAGAACTGGAGAGTATTTGGCACGATATTTTGCCAGCTTTACAGGAAGCTTTGACCAGTTTACTGGAAATGCGCGAAAAGGAAGGACAAAAATTA
This sequence comes from Peptococcaceae bacterium UBA5356, assembly GCA_002407935.1. Classification (GTDB taxonomy): domain Bacteria; phylum Bacillota; class Peptococcia; order DRI-13; family DTU073; genus UBA5356. Next base: position 35,630 of record DHPU01000023.1, on the reverse strand, counting down.
AAAGATGATTTAGTGGGACGTCTGCAAATTTTGTGCGAAACACGTGAAAAAATTTTAGAAAAGAGTCCCCAAGTAGTTAAGCTTTATCAGGAAAAATTAGCTAGGCGCTTACAGGAAATTTTAGAGAAGGGCCAAGTGGATGAAACTCGTTTAGCGATGGAAGTGGCTCTCTTGGCGGATAGATGTAATATTGATGAAGAGTTGGTTAGGCTGGATAGCCATTTTATACAGTTAGCCGAAAACTTGGAAGAAGATATTGAGGTTGGGCGAAAAATTGATTTTTTACTGCAGGAGATTAATCGCGAAGTTAATACTATCGGTTCGAAGGCAAATGATTTAGAAATAACGCAATATGTAGTTGCTTTGAAGAGCGAACTGGAAAAAATCAGGGAACAAGTACAAAACATTGAATAATAAGGGGGGAAAAGGATGGATATTAAGTTAATCAATATTGGGTTCGGGAATATTGTTTCAGCGAACAGGATTATTGCAATTGTTAGTCCTGAATCAGCGCCGATCAAAAGGATTATTCAAGAAGCTCGAGACAAGGGGATGTTAATTGATGCGACATATGGGCGCCGCACAAGGGCTGTGGTGATCACGGACAGTGACCATGTAATTCTTTCGGCGGTACAGCCGGAGACGGTAGCACATCGACTAAATACCAAAGAAACAGTACTTAATGATGAAACTATAATATAAGTGGTGAAGAGGATGAATGTCCAAAAGAGTAAAGGTAATTTAGTAATTATCTCCGGACCTTCCGGCGTCGGGAAAGGAACAATTTGCCGTGCTCTGCTGGCGAAATATGGTGACATAGAGCTTTCTATCTCGGCGACGACGAGGAAAGCCCGAGTTGGGGAGAGAGACGGGCAAGAGTATTTTTTCTATCCTCGGGAGAAATTTTTAGATCTTGTGCAGAAAGAGGCCTTTTTAGAATGGGCACAGGTTTTTGATAATTATTATGGGACACCCTGTACTTATGTGCAGGAAGTTTTGGCGCAGGGAAAGGATTGTATTCTGGAGATTGATGTGCAGGGAGCGATGCAGGTAAAACAGAAAAGGCCGGACGGAGTTTTCGTTTTTTTAGTTCCTCCCTCCCAAGAGGAATTAATAAGAAGGATTACCTGTCGGGGTACAGAAAACACGGCAGAAATACAGAAACGGATGAATAAGGTTGCTGAAGAAATGACTCGTCTTAAGGAATATGATTATGTGGTGGTCAATGATAGTGTGGAAGAGGCTACGGCGAAAATACGGGCTATTCTTGTAGCAGAAAGATGCCGTGTTTCTCGCTGGGAAGCGTGTTAATAAGAAAAAACCCAAGAAGGGGGAATGGCTTGTGCAACAGCCTTATTTAGAGAAAATGATGGGAAAGCTAGATTCCAAATATGCCTTAGTAGTAGCTACGGCTAAAAGGGCACGGATGCTGACCGATGGAGCTACTCCTTGTGTGGAAAATATGTCTGTGGATAAAGACAAAGCAGTTAGTATAGCTATGCAGGAAATTGCCAGCAAGAAAATTAAAATTGAAACTCCTAAGGGAGGCATTAAATAAGGTAGATGTTTAAGAATAAATTTATTGTTATAGGGATAACTGGAAGTATTGCTGCTTATAAAGCGGCGGAACTAGTCAGTTGTCTGAAAAAAAGGGGCGCTCAGGTACAGTGTATTATGACCAAAGCCGCACAAGCGTTTCTTACTCCTCTTACTTTTAGGACGCTATCTCAAAATCCGGTAATTACCGAGTTGTTTGCTGAACCACAGTGTTGGAATGTTGAACATGTAGGCTTGGCAGAGGCCGCAGATTTATTTGTGGTAGCACCTGCTACAGCTAATTTAATGGCTAAGGTTTGTTATGGTATAGCCGATGATTTTTTAACAACAACGATTCTAGCAACAAAAGCCCCGATCCTTTTTGCTCCGGCGATGAATGTTAATATGTATTTTAATACTGTTACACAGAAAAACATCGCGCGCTTAAAGGAACAGGGCCATCTTTTTATTGAGCCTGAGCAGGGTTATTTAGCCTGTGGAACACAGGGACAAGGCCGTTTAGCCAGTCTTGATTTAATCTTGGCTAAAATTGAGGAACAGTTGGTGTGGGAGAAGCCTTTACAGGGAAAAAAAGTTTTGGTTACAGCAGGCCCGACTAGAGAGTCTTTAGATCCGGTACGTTTTCTGACAAACAGAAGCTCCGGCAAGATGGGTTATGCGTTAGCTAAGCAGGCACATTTACTGGGAGCAGAGGTTTTTTTAATTAGTGGACCTACAGAGTTGCAGCCTTTTCCCGGGGTTAATTGTATTAAGATTGAAACTGCCCGGGAAATGTATGAGACAGTTTTGAGATATGCCGAGGATTGCCAAGTGCTCATCAAAGCTGCTGCGGTGGCTGATTACCGACCGAAGGAAAGACAGCAGGAGAAAATAAAAAAACAGCCTGGGGAGATAGTTCTTGAATTGACTAGAAATCCGGATATTTTAGCAGAGCTGGGGAAGAACAAGGGAGAAAAGATTTTAGTTGGTTTTGCTGCGGAAACGGAAAAAGTTGTATTTTCTGCGGCAGAAAAGGCCAGAAAAAAGCACCTTGATTTTATTGTAGCTAATGATGTTACGCAGGAGGGTGCCGGTTTTGCTTGTGATACCAATATCGTTTCTTTTGTTTTTCCGGATGGCAAGATCAAAGAATTAGGGAAAATGAGCAAAGATGAGGTAGCCAAGGCAATTCTTCAGGAAGTAATCATGATAGGGGCATAACGAGGAGTGAGGTTTAGTGAGAAAACTTTTTACATCTGAATCGGTAACCGAAGGCCATCCTGATAAGGTTGCTGATCAAATTTCTGATGCGGTGTTAGATGCGATAATCGAAAAGGATCCTTTTGCCAGAGTAGCCTGTGAAACGATGGTAACAACGGGGCTTGTATTGGTAACAGGAGAAATAACGACTAATTGTTATGTGGATATTCCCAAATTAGTGCGGGATACAGTCAAGGAAATTGGTTATACACGAGCTAAATATGGCTTTGATGGCAGTACCTGTGCCGTCTTAACAGCGATAGATGAACAATCTCCGGATATCGCTTTGGGGGTAAATAAAGCGCTGGAGTATAAAAGCGGAGAAATGACGGAGGATGAAATTGAGGGGATTGGGGCCGGAGATCAGGGGATGATGTTCGGTTATGCTTCCAATGAGACTCCTGAATATATGCCTTTGACGATTACTTTAGCACATCAAATTGTTCGTCGCTTGGCGGAATTACGTAAAAAAGGGCTTATTCCCTATTTGCGCCCGGACGGAAAAGCTCAGGTTACGGTGGAATATGAGAATGGCAAACCGGTGCGGGTGGATACGATTATTGTTTCTACGCAACATAGTTCTAGCGTGAAGGTAGAAAATATCAGGGAAGAAATTATTGAAAAAGTGATTATTCCGGTAGTACCTGTCGGTTTTATTGATCAAGAAACCAAGTTTTTGATTAATCCTACGGGGAGATTTGTGATTGGGGGACCGATGGGGGATTCCGGACTTACGGGAAGAAAAATTATTGTTGATACTTATGGGGGGATGGCTCGCCATGGTGGTGGTGCTTTCTCGGGGAAAGATCCCACCAAGGTAGACCGTTCGGCTTCTTATGCCGCACGTCATGTTGCCAAAAATATTGTGGCGGCCGGTTTGGCAGCAAAGTGTGAGCTTCAATTGGCTTATGCCATTGGCGTGGCCAAGCCTGTTAGCATCATGGTGGATACCTTTGGCACCGGTATCGTGGAGGAAGAGAAAATAGTGGCGGCGATTAAGAAGCTTTTTGATCTACGTCCTGCCGGAATTATTCAAGAATTGGCTTTGCGCCGTCCTATTTATAAACAAACGGCGGCTTATGGACATTTTGGCCGTCTCGATTTGGATCTTCCTTGGGAGAGATTAGATCGAGTGGAGGATTTAAAGAATTACTTTAGGGGGTAAAAGTGGATGAATTTGCAACAGAGAAGGAAGGCGCAGAAAAACGAATTAGGTATTCTTGGTTCGATTACTCTTATTGCGGTTATTTTGATAGCACTTCTGGCAGGACGTATTTACATAGCATATGGCAAAGTGGCTGCTCCGCAGTCAATCATCGTTAAAGAAATAAAAGTTGAAGATAACAGGTTAGAAATGAAGGGCAATACAATTAGTAGAGCCTTAGGCTTTGTCAGTCATAAGTATAAGATAAAAGATGGGGATCTTTTCTTGAAACTGCGATTTGCGTTTGGGGCCAAGAAGCAACGCCAAGGTACTTTTCAGGTTATCTTTGAAGAGAAGGATTTAAGAGAGGTTAAGAAGGCCTATTTGCAAGGAAAGCAAAAAGATGATTTAAAATTAATCTGGGAAAGGTAGAAACTGTTCTTTCAAGCAGCTGATTCCAGCTGCTTTTTAGTTGCTATACTCTATGTCCAGAGGGTGTGGTATAATTAAATAATATGATTTTTCAGAGGGAGAAACCGAAATGTATGCCAATGTACTGATAATGGAAAACCCCGGTAATTTTGATCAGATACTTACCTATAGTATTCCTGTTGCCATAAAGACAGAGGCAGGTTCTTTGGTTTTAGTCCCTGTTAGACAGCAGTTTTGCAAGGGGATCATTCTCTCCATGCAGGAAGAGAGGCCGGCTTTAAAGAGAATTAAAGAAATAAAGCAGGTCTTGCCAGGGGAGTCTTTTGTAACAAAGGTAGGGTTGCAATTGGCCCATTGGATTGCCGAGTATTATATATGTTCACTTAATAAGGCTTTGCAGCTTTTTCTTCCACCTCCGGTAAGAATGAAGGAAAAGCTTGTTTATCTGCTGAACAACCAAGGGGAAACAGGGGGAGTAGGAGAACTGCTTCTCCAGGAACAGGAACGAAGAATTCTGGAGTTATTAAGAAAAAACATCTCAGAAGGACTGACTAGCCAGGGAATTGCACGAAGATTAGGGCAGTCTGTCCAGCAGGAGTTAGCATATTTAGTAGACAATCATTTTATTACGCTGAAAAAGGTTTTTGTACCTCAGGTGACCCCAAGAGAAAAAGTTATGTTCAGGATTAAGGAAGGTAAGCAAGCTATTAATGGTGAAGCAGAGCAGGAAAAGATGTTAAAAAGGGCACCGCGGCAAAAGGCTTTGTTTGAAATGATAAGAGAAAAACCCTATTCTTTGGCTGAATTAAAAGAAAAAGGGGTATATAATCGGGCGGCTCTCCAAGCTTTAGCTGAAAAAAATCTCATTGAAATATTTTGTGAAGAGATGGACCGAAATCCTTTGCGGCAAAAATCAAGAAATAAGCGACCTCAATCGCTCAATACGGCGCAACAACAGATTTGTGAAACAATTGGTCAGAGCCTACAGGCAGGGCAAAGGAAATGGTTGCTTTATGGAGTTACCGGGAGCGGGAAGACCGAGGTTTATCTGCATGTAATGGAGAAAGCTTTGGCTCAAGGGAAACAAGTACTTTATCTGGTTCCGGAAATTGCCTTAACCCCCCAGACAATTTCTTTATTAGTGGCTGTTTTCGGGGAGAAGGTAGCCGTTTTGCATAGTGCCTTATCTCCGGGAGAAAGACATGATGAATGGCGGAAAATCCAAGAGGGTAGGGCCAGAGTTGTTTTAGGTCCACGTTCGGCGGTTTTTGCCCCTTTTACAGCTTTAGGTTTAATTATTATTGATGAAGAACATGAGCATACTTATAAACAGAATGAGCCGGATCCTCGTTATGATGCTCGTTGTGTAGCGGAAAAGCTGGCAGAATTAACAAGAGCAGTATTGGTGATGGGGTCGGCGACACCTTCTTTGCGTTCTTTTCTAGCAGCAAACAAAGGAGAATATGGTTTATTAACCTTGCCTTATAGAGTGGCTTCCCGTCCCTTGCCTGTTGTAGAAATTATTGATATGAAAAAGGAAATCAAAGAGGGAAACAGCAGTATTTTCAGTACGAGGCTGCTTGAGGCACTGCAGAGAACCATGGAGGCAGGGGAACAGGCGATTCTATTTATCAATAGAAGAGGTTTTCATACTTATGTGATGTGCCGAGAGTGTGGTAAACCACTAACCTGTCCTCGGTGTAACATTACCTTAAATTATCATCGTGCTAAAGCTAAATTAGTCTGCCATTATTGTAATTATGTTCGTGCCCTTCCTAAAAGCTGTCCGTTTTGTGGCAGTACTTATGTGCGGTATTTTGGGACGGGAACTGAACGTGTGGCGGAAGAATTGGTTAGGTTCTTTCCTGCTTTACCATTTATCCGGATGGATACTGATACGACGCAAAAGAAAGATAGTCACATGAAAATGCTTCAAGCCTTTCAAGAAGGGAGAGCTCGTGTCTTGATCGGGACACAAATGATTGCGAAAGGCCTGGATTTTCCTCAGGTTACTTTGGTGGGAATTATTAATCCGGATTTTTTGTTAAATATGCCTGATTATCAGGCTGGAGAGCGATCCTTTCAGTTAATGACCCAGGTGGCGGGAAGAGCTGGAAGAGGGGAAGAACCGGGGAAGGTCTTAATTCAAACTTATAATCCGGAGCATTATCTTTTCCCTTCGATTGTTCGTCAAAATTACCCGGAATTTTATCAGCAAGAAATTGCTAATCGGGAAATGTTGCAGTATCCTCCTTTTGTTTATCTTGCTCGTATTCTGGTAAGTGGTTATAATGAAAAACAGGTTATGCAGAGGATTCAGCTTTGGGCAGAGATGTTAAAAAAGGAGATCTTCACTTCGGGGGAAAACATAGAATTACTTGGTCCGGGACCAGCACCTTTAGAGTTTTTGAGAAAACGTTTCCGTTATCATATAATTATTAAGAGTAATAAGTTGGATGTTTTACAGAGATTAACGAGGCAAATCCGGGAAAAGGCGCAGGAATATGGTGGAGAATTACGGACAGTGATTGATATAGAACCACAAAGCTTACTTTAGAGAGTAGCTAGGAGAAAGAGTGTTATTTAACAAAAAAGGGGGATTATGATGGCGGTTTATCAAATCGTGGAAAAAGGGGATGAGGTCTTACGTCAACAGGCCAAAAAGGTGGTAAAAATTACGCCTAATATAGTGAAACTACTGGATAATTTAAGGGATACCTTAGCGGATTCGGCTAATGGGATAGGATTGGCCGCACCTCAGATTGGTATTGCGAAACGTGTCATTGTAGTTAATCTTGAGGAAGATTGGTATGAATTAATTAATCCGGAAATAAGCAGACAGGAAGGGTCGGAAACAGATATGGAAGGCTGCTTGAGTGTTCCGGGTGTAATTGGCGAAGTAACTAGGGCCGAAAAGGTGACAGTAAAAGCACTTAATCGTCAAGGCGAGGAAGTAGAAATAAGTGCAGAAGGGCTTTTAGCCAGGGTATTTCAGCACGAAATAGATCATTTAGAGGGGATACTCTTTATTGATAAAGCCCAAAATATTCAAGCGATGGAGTAAAATAATGATGCGGATAGTCTTTATGGGCACCCCTGAATTTGCGGTGCCGGTTTTGGAAAATTTAAAGCAGAGCGGGATAGAGCTTGCGGCGGTAGTAACGCAGCCCGACCGACCTAGAGGGCGGGGTAGAAAGGTGAGTTTTTCTCCCGTTAAAGAAAAGGCGGTAGAGTTAGGCTTGGAAGTGCTTCAGCCTTTGCGGGTAAGGGAGGAAGCTTTTATCCAACAATTACAAGGGCTCCAGCCGGACTTAATTATTGTGGCAGCTTTTGGGCAAATTCTGCCGGAAAAAATCTTAAGGATTCCTCCTTTAGGCTGTCTTAATGTTCATGCTTCTTTATTGCCTCGTTATCGAGGCGCGGCCCCGATTCAGCGTGTCTTAATGAACGGCGAAAAAAAGACCGGGGTAACGATTATGTTAATGGAAAAAGGCTTAGATACTGGGGATATGCTGGCACAGGCAGAGGTAACGATTATGGCAGAGATGAATTTTGGGCAATTGCATGATCGTCTGGCTTTGGTAGGAGCTGAGTTATTAATGAAAACGCTTCCTGCTTGGCAAGAAGGGAAAATCACGCCTGTTGCTCAGGTAGAGAAAGACTCCAGTTATGCCTCTCCGCTTAGGCGGGAAGATGAATTAATTTGCTGGGCTAATTCTGCGCAGATGATTTATAATCAAATTAGAAGTTTGGCTCCCTGGCCTGGGGCTTACACCGTTTTTCAAGGTAAGCCGTTGAAAATTTGGGAAAGTGAGCTTGTGCATATGAAGGCTGAGGAAGTTGAAGAAACTGAGAAAGCAGAAAAAGCAGAGCAAGTTCAGGGAACAGAGCAAGGGAAGCGAACAGAAAAAAAGGAGCAAGCTGTACCAGGGATGGTGCTTTGTTTAGTCAAAGGACAGGGTTTTGTAGTGCAAACAGGAGTAGGAAGTCTTTTAATCAAGCAAGTACAGCCTGTAGGCAAAAAAATCATTCCGGCCCAAAGCTTTATTAATGGGTATCGTCTTGAGGTGGGTAATGTCTTCGATAATGCAGGAAATGAATGAAGTAGAGAAAAAAGTGAAAAAAAGAATATTTATCGGTCTCCTTGTTTGCAGTCTCCTATTTTTGGTGCTGGTGGTTGCTTTTGCTTGGTGGATTGTTTCACGGCAGGCTTTTTATTTCAATAAAATTTTGTTGACCAGTATTATTACCGTGGCTCTCCTTTTCTTTATTTTGTTAGCGGTGGGGCTGCTGGGCTTAATTTGGAGTCTGTGGAGATCTAAGGATCTTACTTCTTTGCAGAGGATTATGCATACGGCGACCAGTGTCCTTTTTCCGGTAGCTCTTCGTCTAGGCAAGTGGTTTGGGCTGGAGGAGGAAAAGGTTAAAAACTCCTATATTCAGGTTTCTAATCAATTGGTGAGGATGCAAACTAGGCCACAGGCTTTGCAAAAGGTGCTTATTCTGGCGCCGCATTGCTTACAGTGGAGCCATTGTCTTTATAAAATAACGATTAATGTGCATAACTGTAAAGGATGCGGTAAATGCCCTATCGCGGATTTAATTAAATTAGCGCAAAAGCTGGAGGCCGATCTTGTCGTAGTGACCGGAGGAACGTTAGCCCGTAAGGTTGTTAAGGAAAGGCGCCCCCAAGCCATTGTGGCCATTGCCTGTGAAAGAGATTTGACCAGCGGAATTCAGGATATAGAAGGGTTACCTGTCTATGGGATCGTTAATGAGCGGCCGGAAGGTCCTTGTGCTAATACGAGGGTTGATTTAAGAAAGGTAGAGGAAGCAATCAGCTATTTTCAGCATAATAATGAAAAATTGGGAGGTTTATAAAAATGTATTTTAACCCCTTTTTTGATCCCACAATGATCATCGTTATTCCTGGTTTACTCTTAGCAATGTATGCTCAGTTTAAGGTACAATCTGCTTTTAGACGTTTTTCTCGTGTCGGTTCCCAAAATGGGATGACAGGAGCTCAGGCGGCTAGAGAAATTTTACATGCTCAAGGAGTTGATCATGTAGCGGTGGAGATGATTGAGGGACAGCTTACTGATCATTATGATCCGCGGGATAAGGTGTTGCGGCTCTCGCCGGAAGTATACAGAGGCTCTTCTCTGGCTTCTTTAGGGGTAGCGGCTCATGAAGCCGGTCATGCCCTGCAGCATGCCACCGGTTATCTTCCCCTAAATATTCGCCATAGTCTTGTTCCGGTAGCTAATTTTGGTTCCAGTTTGGCTTTGCCGCTTTTTTTGTTAGGATTCGTTTTTAGTCCTGTTTTAGTAGAAGTGGGGTTATGGTTATTTTCCGCCGTAATCATTTTCCAATTAGTGACCTTACCGGTAGAATTTAATGCTTCTAATCGGGCTATTGCCTTATTGGAGGGGCATAATTTTATTGCTCGTACAGAGGTTGCCGGTACGAGAAAGGTGTTAAACGCCGCTGCCTTGACTTATGTAGCGGCTGTGTTGGTTAGTTTACTGCAACTGGTACGTCTGTTATTAATTTCGGGCGTTTTAGGGAATAGGGATGATTAGATGAAAGCCAGGGAAATTGCTTATCGGGTCTTATGGGAAATTGAGGAAGGAGCTTATGCGAATCTGGCTCTTGACCAATTTTTAAGAAGAGAGCAAAAGCTTCTTTCTGTGGATAGAAGCTTGATAACCGAGCTTGTTTATGGGACGGTTAAATATCGAGCTCGCTTGGATTGGCTGGTTGACCAGACTGTCAAAAAAGCGGAGAAACTAGAAAAAGGGCCTCGCCTTTTACTGCGGCTGGCGTTTTACCAATTGCTTTTTATGGATAGGATACCGGCTTTTGCCGTAACTAATGAAGCGGTAAAGTTGGCTCGCCGGTTTTTTCATACGGGGGTGGCCTCTTTAATTAACGGAGTTTTGCGTAATTATTTAAGGAATCCGGAAAAGGTTTTATTACCTGATGTCGCGCAAAATCCTTTGGCCTATTTAGAGATTGTTTATTCACATCCGCGTTGGATGTTGAAACGGTGGTTAACCCGCTATGGATGGGAAAATACGGTAAAACTTTGCGCATATAATAATGCACCGGCGGAATTATGGATTAGAGTTAATACCTTAAGGTATTCTCCTCCAGAACTGGCGGAAAGATTAATTTCCGAAGGATGCGTGGTGGAGAGAAGTTTACGTGTACCGGAGGGCTTACTCTTAAAATCAGCTCCTTCCTTGGTTTCTCTCCCTAGTTTTCAGGAAGGACTTTTTACGGTTCAGGATGAAAGCTCCATGATCGCAGCACATGTAGTTAGTCCGCAACCTGATACGGAGGTGCTGGATGTTTGTGCAGGGCCTGGTGGGAAGACGACCCATCTTGCGCAGTTGATGAAGAATAGGGGCACAATTTTAGCTTGTGACATTCATCAGCATCGGATCAAGCTCATTGAGGAAAATGCCGATCGTTTAGGGATAGAGAATATTAAAACACGAGTTTTGGATGCAACTTGTTTAGCTAAGGAGTTGGAACGTTCCTATGACTTAGTGCTGGTAGATGCTCCTTGTTCAGGATTAGGCGTCTTAAGAAGGAGATCTGATGCTCGGTGGCGTAAGAAAGAGGAAGAAATTAAGGAACTAGCCGCCTTACAGAGTAAAATTATGGAGAACGTGTATCAGAAGTTGACCCCTGGGGGGAGACTTATTTATAGTACTTGTACCTTGGAACCGGAAGAGAATGAGCAGTTGATAGAGAAATTCAAGCAGACACATGCTGATTTAGCCAGTTATGATCTTACTCCTTATTTCCCATATACGGCGCAGACTCAGGCGGAAAAAGCGGAATTACAAAAGGGGAGCAGGCAGTTTTTGCCCTTTCGGGATGGGATGGAAGGCTTTTTTATTGCCGGAGTGCAAAAAAAAGCATGAGGGAGAAAAGCAAGGAGAAAAAGATGAAAGAAGATAGTCCGGAGATAAGGGGTTTGACTCAAGAAGAAATAATGGAGCAGATGACTAATCTACAGGAAAAGCCTTTTCGTGGGAAACAGGTTTTTAACTGGGTGCAGGTGCAAAGAGTTCAGTCTTGGCAAGAAATGACGAATCTAAGTATAGAATTACGGGAAAAATTAGCCGACCATTTTAGCTTGGTTCCTCTGCAACTTGTGTGGGAACAGGTTAGTAAGGATGGGACTCGTAAATACTTGTGGAAATTAGCCGATGGACAAAAAATTGAAAGCGTGCTGCTTTTTCATGAGGGTGATTTTACCAGAAAACGTACGACCCTTTGTCTTTCTACCCAGGTAGGGTGTCCGATGAATTGTAGTTTTTGTGCTACCGGCAAATTGGGCTTTACCAGGAATCTTTCCGCAGGGGAAATAGTAAGCCAGATCTTGGATACCAGCTCATTATTACAGGGAATTAAAATAAATAATCTTGTTTATATGGGGATGGGTGAACCTCTTTTAAACTTGCCTGCTGTCTTAAAAAGTATTAAACTATTAAATCATGAGGATGGTCAAAAAATCGGGATGAGACGGATCACTATTTCCACCTGTGGGCTTGTTCCGCAGATTGAGCGTTTAGCTTTAGAAGAATTAGACATTGTACTGGCTATTTCTTTGCATGCTCCCAATAATGAGTTAAGAAATCAAATTATGCCGGTAAACAAGACGTATCCTTTAGAAGAACTAATAGGAGCCTGTCGCCATTATATTAGCAAAACAGGGCGGAGGGTGACTTTTGAATATGCTTTGATTAGGAATTTTAATGATACTGTGCAGAACGCTAAAGAATTAGTCAGACTGTTAAAGGGACTCAAGGCTAATCTTAACCTGATACCTCTTAATACAATTGCACATGGTCAATATTGCCGGCCCACGAGGGAAGAAATCACAAAATTTATGAAGGTGTTGCAGGAAGCCGGATTGGAAGCGGTAATAAGGGAAGAAAAGGGCAGTGATATTGCAGCAGCTTGTGGTCAATTAGCGGGCGGTTCTAAGTGAGGTGAACAGCAGTGAATGCGATAGCTTTATCGGAAATTGGCAAAGTAAGAAAAGAGAATGAAGATAGCTACTTGGTTTCAATGGAAAGAGGTCTTTATGCCGTGGCAGATGGCATGGGGGGTTATGCCGGAGGACAGGTAGCCAGTGGTATAGCTATCCGGATTTTAGATGAAGAAGTAGCTTCACTAGTGAGTCCGGATAACTGTAGCTGTAGCGAAATGCTTTTAAATTCTTTACTGAAAGCTAATAAACAAATTTTAGAGCAAGGGAAAGATGAAGAATATTTTGGGATGGGGACTACGGTAACTGCAGCAAGGCTTTTTCCCGGAAAATTGTGTATTGCTCATATTGGTGATAGTCGCGCCTATTTGTTTAGAGAGGGTAGCTTCAGGCTTTTGACACAGGATCATTCTTTAGTAAATGAGTTACTGCAAAAAGGAGAATTAACGATGGAGGAGGCTCTGAATCATCCGCGGCGTAATATCTTAACCAGGGCTTTGGGGGTTAATGAGCAGCCCCAAATTGATTTACTGGATTTGTCTGTGCAGAAAGGGGATCTGCTTTTGCTTTGCACAGATGGGTTATATAATCAGGTTACTGATGAAGAAATTCAAGAAATCTTCACTGTTCAGGATAGTTTAAAAGTTAAAGTAGAAAAAATGGTAAACTTAGCACTGGAACGTGGTGGAAATGATAATATTACGGCTGTGCTAGTTCAATGTGAATAAACAAGCAAAACAAGCAAAACAA
>DHPU01000023.1:0-22400 GCA_002407935.1 Peptococcaceae bacterium UBA5356 | reverse complement strand
CAAGCAAAACAAGCAAAACAAGCAGTTGGTGCGGAACGAGGTGAGAACGTGATCGGAAGGGTTTTAGATAATCGTTATGAAATTTTAGAACAAGTTGGCGGCGGCGGGATGGCGCTGGTATATCGCGCTAGAGATATTTATCTCAATCGTATCGTTGCAGTCAAAATTTTGCGCGAGCAATTTACCAGCGATGAGGAATTTGTGGCACGTTTTCGTCGGGAAGCTCAAGCTGTTGCCAGCCTTTCACATAGCAATATTGTGAGTATTTATGATGTGGGACATGAGAAAAACACCTATTATTTGGTGATGGAAATGGTGGAAGGGCGTAATCTGAAAGAGCTAATTAAAGAAAAGGGGCCTTTTGCCCTTGAACGGGCCATCGATATTGCTAAGCAAATTTGTGATGCCCTGGAGCATGCCCATGAGCACCGGATTATTCACCGTGATATAAAACCACATAATATTATTATTACGAACGGAGGCCGAGCCAAAGTAACCGACTTTGGGATTGCTCGTGCTGTTTCTACGGCTACAGTAACCCATACCGGGAATATTATGGGTTCGGTTCATTATTTTTCTCCGGAACAGGCCAGAGGAGAAATTGCTGATGAAAAATCAGACATTTATTCTTTAGGGGTAGTTATTTATGAAATGGTAACCGGTGCCCTTCCTTTTGAGGGGGAATCACCAATTAGTATCGCTCTTAAAAAAATACAAAATGATCCGATCCCCCCTAAGGAAAGAAATCCTCAAATAGGGGAAGCTTTAGAAAAAGTTATATTAAAGGCAATGGAGAAAGATCCTTTAAAACGTTTTAGTTTGGTGAGCGATTTAAGAGCTAATCTGCTTTCTGCTCAGCTTTATAATCGCTTGGAAGAAGACACAGAAAAGAAGGTTTCGGAGGACACCATCATTCTGCCTAGAATTCAGAAAAAGAAGGGAGAAAAAAGTGCAGAAAAAGGGTTAAATGCACCTTTTAAAGTATGGGCCTGGGTCATTTTAGCGTTAATTGTGGTGGGTTTTATCCTGGGAATGTATTTGTCGGCTAAGGTAATGGCCAGGGAGGAAGTGGTGGTTCCTGATATTACCAATAAAACTGTTGATGAGGCCAGGGCTGAATTGGAGCGAGCTGATTTAACGCTGGAAGTAGATAAAACGGTAAATCATCCCACTGTTGAGCAGGGTTTAATTGCCCTTCAATCTCCGAAAGCAAAGGAAATCGTCAGGAAGACGGAGAAGATTCTGGTAACGGTTAGTGATGGGCCCTTGCTGGTGCCGGTACCGGATGTCTTAGATATTACCTCTGTTGCTGCAGAAGTTAAGCTTTCTAACCAAGGATTAATCGGTAAGATCTCCTCCCGGGTTTATCATCAGCAAATTCCGGCGGGAGAGGTTATTGCTCAGGAACCCGATGCTAATACAGAAGTTCCCCAGGGTACAGAAGTCAAATTAATTGTGAGCAAAGGGCCTGACCTGGTTTGGATTAAAATGCCCAAATTGACAGGGAAAACCTTGTTACAGGCCAAGGAAATTATCAAGAATGAGCAACTTAACTTGGACGTCGTTCAACCGGAGGTAAGCTATAAATATGCTAAAGAAATGGTACTTCGCCAGGATCCGGCTGCAGAGAGTGAAATATTGCAAGGCTCTGTGGTAAATCTGGTTGTTAGTGCAGGCCCGGGACCGTGGGGAGAAGAGGAAGAATAGATGGAATTCACAGGGATTATTATGAAGGGTTATAGCGGTTTCTATTATGTTTTGGATGAGCAGCAGCAGGTTTGGGAATGCTCTTTGCGAGGAAAATTCCGTCTTAAAAAGCAAACCTTTCTCCCCGGGGACAAGGTAAGTTGCACCAAGATAGATGAATACGCCAAGAAAGGGGTAATTGAAGAGGTTCTACCCCGTCGCTCGCAACTGGACAGACCTTTGGTGGCCAATGTGGATCAGGTGGTGATTGTGATGGCTCTTGCTCATCCTGTACCGGATTTTCGGCTTCTGGATAGGATGCTGATTATGGCTAGGAAACATCAAGTAAGTCCTGTCCTTTGTTTGAATAAAGCGGATCTTGTTGAGCCCGGGCAAGCGTCCACTTGTCAAAAGAGTTATGAAAAAACGGGTTACCCTGTTTTGCTTACTAGCACGGTAAAAAACTGGGGTCTGGAGAAATTAAAAGAATTAATGAAGGATAAAATAACTGTTTTTGCCGGTCCTTCAGGGGTAGGAAAATCAAGCTTGCTCAATTCTTTGCAAGCAGGTCTGACTTTGGTTACAGGGGAAATTAGTGCTAAAATCAGCCGAGGGAAGCATACCACCAGACATGTGCAATTAATGGTTTTTTCCGTTGGCGGATTATTGGTTGATACACCGGGTTTTAGTAAATTATCTTTGCCCCAAGAGTTAAAGAGAGAAGAGCTAATTAGTTATTATCCTGATTTTTTAGAATTTCATCATCTTTGCAGATTTAAAACTTGTTTGCATCGGGAAGAACCGGAATGTCGTGTTCGAGAGGCCGTAGAAAAAGGGTTACTTGATGAAGGCCGGTATCGGCGTTATTTGGAAATTATCGCAGAGGTAGTTGCAGAGGAAAGGAGATATTAAGATGGTTTTATTAGCAACATCAATTTTAGCGGCAGATTTCAGTCGGTTAGGGGAATCTGTAGCCTATGTGGAAAAAGCGGGTGCTCATTGGATTCATCTTGATGTGATGGATGGTCATTTTGTGCCGAATTTAACGATAGGACCTGTAGTGATTAAGGCGTTACGATCTAAAAGTCAGCTTTTATTTGACGTACATTTAATGATTGAAAAGCCGGAATTATATTTACATGATTTTAGACGGGCCGGGGCTGATTTAATTACGGTTCATGCGGAGGCATGTCCTCATTTACACCGAACGATTCAGATGATTAAAGATACCGGAGCTAAAGCGGGGGTTGCTTTAAATCCTCATACTCCTTTGCAGGTAATTGAATACGTTTTGGAGGATTTAGACTTAGTTTTGCTGATGACGGTTAATCCCGGTTTTGGGGGACAAGGTTTTATTTCCAGTGTTCTTCCGAAGATTAGCTTATTAAACGAATGGGCAGCAGAAAAAAACCCCAATCTATATTTAGAAGTAGATGGGGGTATTAATCGAGAAACGGCTCCTTTGGTAGTGGAAGCCGGGGCTAATGTTTTGGTTGCTGGCTCAGCCGTCTTTAATAATGCTAATCCGGCGCAGGCTGTGGCACAGCTTCTGGAGTCATACAAATAGTTTTCAGGGGTGACGATCATGGCAAATGAGCAAAGGGAGCAGTCTGTAAAGAAAAAATGTGTAATTGTTTCTGGTGGCACGCTGGAGGATGAGGATTTTCACCGCCAGATTATCAAGGAAGCGGAAATAGTGATTTGTGCCGATGGTGGTGCCAGGCACGTGTTGCGTTTAGGGATAATTCCGGATTTAGTAATGGGTGATTTGGATACTTTGCGGGAGAAGGAAGTTAAAGATTTAGTCAGTCAGCATGTTGAATTCATCAGGTATCCTCGGGTGAAAGATTATACAGATACCCACTTGTGTCTGCTGAAGGCGCTGGAATTAGGTTATCAACAAATTATGATGGTAGGTTGTTTGGGCGGGCGGTTTGATCATGCTTTGGCTAATGTGATGCTATTGGCCTTGCCGCAAGTGCGAGAGGTTGATTTGCGTATATGTGATCCGCTCCAGGAAATTTTTTTAATTAAACCAGGGATGACTTTAACCGGACAAAAAGGGGAGATAATTTCCCTTTTACCCTTAAGTGAAGTCGTAACGGGAATAGCTACTTCCGGGCTAGCCTATCAAGTTCCCTATGGAAAATTTGAAATGGGAATATGTAATGGAATCAGTAACGTTTTTAGTGAAGAAAAAGCAAAAATAACTTTGGCAAAGGGCTTACTTTTAGGGATACGGCTAAAAATAGAAAAAAGCGGTTAATTCCGCTTTTCTAAATAAAAATTTTCAACTAATTTTTCAATTAATTTGCTCGTTGAACTTTTCCTGAACGCAGGCAACGTGTACATACCTTTAATGTTTTGGGAGTCCCTTTAATAGTAGTTTTGACAGTTTGTAAATTAGGAGCCCAGGTTTTCTTAGTACGTATATGAGAATGGCTGACTTGCATTCCTGTTGCATTACCTTTACCACAAACATCGCATTTATTGGCCATGAAATCCACCTCCTTAAGGCTCATCACTCAAAATAGTTTATCAAAAAAGTCTTGTAATTGCAACTGTTTTTCCAGATGCTCGAAAATCAAACTTTAAACTTCGGTCTTTAAGCAGTCTTTAATTAGGGATTAGGGAAAAAGGGGGGGTCTTGATGAAGCAAGCTATTGCCCAATTACTTATCGCCCAAAAAGGGAATTATATTTCAGGGGAAGAGATAAGTAAGTTACTAGCGGTAAGCAGAACTGCCGTTTGGAAGCATATTAATAGTTTAAAAGAAGAAGGTTATCAAATTGTTGCTGCACCAAGACGAGGCTATTGTTTGGTGGAAAGACCCGATATTCTTAGCATGGTGGAAATCAAGACCGGGTTAGAGACGAAAATTTTGGGACAGAATTTGTTGTGCTTTCCCCTAGTCGATTCAACGAATGAAGTAGTGAAAAGGGAGGCAGCGGCAGGTGCACCGGAAGGTACAGTAGTTGTGGCGGAGCAACAGGAGCAGGGTAAGGGTAGGCTGGGTAGACAGTGGGTTTCCTTACCGGCCGTAGGACTTTGGTTTTCTGTGCTTTTGCGGCCCGAGATTATACCTGCGCAGGCTGCGCAACTGACCTTTGTTAGTGCTGTAGCTGTTTGTCGGGCTTTAAGAGCGGTTACGGGCTTACCCTTGCTGATTAAATGGCCTAATGATATCTTACTTGGTCAGCAAAAAGTGTGCGGAATTCTTACGGAATTAAGTGCGGAAATTGAAGGAATCGATTATGTTGTAGCTGGGATTGGGATTAATGTTAACCAGCAGCTAGAAGAATTCCCGCCAGAGCTAAGGGATACAACAATTTCTTTAGCTCTGGCGGCAGGGCACTCCTTTTCTCGTGCCGAGCTTTTAAGGAAGATTCTGCAAGAATACGAAGAACAATATCGTCTTTATCTGGAAAAAGGGTTTGCGCCGATTCGCAGTTCTTGGCGGAAATTCAATGCCACTTTAGGGAAAGAGGTTTTGGTTAGTACTAGGGAGGGCAGCTTTACCGGAGTAGCTGAAGATATTAATGAAGATGGTTGTTTGTTGATCAAAAAGGACTCAGGGGAAAGAGAGGCTTTAATTGCCGGTGATGTTTCTTTACGAGGCAGCCTAATGACAAAGAGCAAAAGTAATAGTTAAGATTATTTTACAAAAGGATAGATAAGTGCAACTTTTTTCACTCACCTATATAATGTCTGGTAATTTAAAAAAGTCTTGATATAATATATGGGAATACAGGAATCAAAAAAAGAGAATTATTTATGGATAAAGCAAGGGGCAGTAAGCTAAAGCGAAGGGGTAGTTATATGTTTGAACAAGAAAAATTACGTAAAGTAGAAAAAGCAAAGAAAGTCTGGGAGGAAGGGCAGGTTGTCCCAACCTTAAAAAAATACCAGGAGAGAAAAGAGAACTTTAGCACCGTTTCCGGTATTCCGGTAGAACGTCTTTATACTCCTTTGGAGATAGAAAAATTAGATTATGAAAAAGAAGTGGGGCTTCCCGGTCAATATCCTTTCACACGTGGGGTACAACCGACGATGTACCGAGGTCGGCTGTGGACAATGAGACAGTATGCCGGTTTTGCTACGGCAGAAGAATCAAATCAACGATACAGGTACCTACTGGAGCAGGGACAAACAGGGCTGTCCGTTGCTTTTGATTTACCCACACAAATCGGTTATGACTCTGACGAACCTATTGCGCAAGGCGAAATAGGCAAGGTTGGTGTAGCAATTGATTCATTAGCTGATATGGAGGTTCTTTTTCGGGAGATTCCTTTGGATAAAGTTAGTACATCCATGACTATTAATGCACCTGCGGCGATTCTTTTGGCGATGTATCTTGTTGTTGGTGAAAAACAGGGGATCAGGATGGACAAACTAAGAGGAACAATTCAAAATGATATTTTAAAGGAATATGCCGCACGAGGCACTTATATTTTTCCGCCTGTACCCTCCATGCGCTTAATTACTAATATTTTTGCCTTCTGTTCGCAAAATGTACCACAATGGAATACTATTTCGATCTCCGGCTATCATATTCGTGAGGCTGGGGCAACTGCTGTTCAAGAAGTCGCTTTTACTTTGGCTGATGGGATAGCTTATGTTGAAGCAGCTCTTCAGGCTGGGATGGATATAGATTCTTTTGCGGGGCGGTTATCCTTTTTCTTTAATGCTCATAATGACCTATTGGAAGAGGTGGCTAAGTTCAGGGCAGCACGGAAAATTTGGGCCAGACTAATGAAGGAACGGTTCGGAGCCAAGGATTCTCGTTCATTAATGTTACGCTTTCATACTCAAACCGGTGGCTCAACTTTGACAGCACAGCAACCTGATAATAATATTGTGCGGGTTGCCATTCAGACGCTAGCTGCTGTTTTGGGAGGGACGCAGTCCTTGCATACGAATTCCCGTGATGAAGCTTTAGCTTTGCCTTCTGAGGATTCTGTGCGGATTGCGCTTAGAACACAGCAGATTGTTGCTTATGAATCCGGAGTTTGTGAAACAATAGACCCCTTGGCGGGTTCTTATTATGTGGAAAGCTTAACCCAAGAAATTGAAGAACGAGTATGGGATTATATCGAGAAGATTGATGCGTTGGGTGGAGCTGTAAAAGCGATTGAACACGGGTACATTCAGAAAGAAATTGCAGATAGTGCTTATACTTATCAAAAAGAAATTGAAGCAGGACAAAGAATCGTGGTAGGCTTGAATAAGTTTGAAATAAAGGAAAGACGGATGGGAGGCCTTTTACGGGTAAATCCTGTTGTCGGTGAAACTCAAGTTAAGAGGCTTCGGGAATTAAAGCGGACACGTGATAATATTGCTGTTCAGAATCAATTAGAAAGGTTTCGTAAAGCAGCTTGCAGCGACGAGACTAATCTAATGCCGTATCTTCTTGATGCAGTTCGCGTTTATGCTACTGAAGGCGAAATTTGCAATGTACTTAGAGAAATATTTGGTGAATATAGACCAGTAGAGATTTTGTAGCTTGATATTTCAGAAGAATTCACTGAGAAAAAAATTTGTAAGGAATTTTTGAAGGGAGGTATCTCCAGAGAAAATGGTTGAAAAAAGGATTAGGGTTTTAGTAGCTAAACCGGGATTGGATGGACATGACCGCGGAGCAAAAGTAATTGCGCGAGCATTAAGAGATGCTGGGATGGAAGTAATTTATACGGGACTTCGTCAGACTCCTGAACAAATCGTGGCTACTGCTATTCAGGAGGATGTGGACATAGTGGGACTGAGTTTGTTGTCAGGTGCTCATAATCATCTTTTCCCTAAGGTAGTTGAACTTTTAAAAGAAAAGGGAGTAGAGGATATTCTCATTTTAGGAGGCGGGGTTATCCCTGAAGAAGATATCCCGTTTTTAAAGGAAAACGGGGTGGCGGAAATTTTTACGGCTGGTACACCTACAGGTAAGGTGATAGAATATATCAAGAGTAAGCTTTAAAGATAATGAAAAGAAAAACATTAAAGGCGGTGGATGGATGGATTTGGTGCAACGTGCCCGAGAAGGTGACCGCCGCGCTCTAGCCAGATTAATTACCGTAGTGGAAAATCAGGAGCCGGAGGCTGTCGATTTTTTACAAGAAATGTATCCACATACTGGTAAAGCGCAAGTCATTGGCATTACAGGACCACCAGGTTCCGGGAAAAGTACCTTGACAGATAAACTGGTTAAAGAATTAAGTAAAAGGGGTCAAAAAATAGGAATTATTGCGGTTGATCCTACCAGCCCTTTTACTGGGGGGGCTATTTTAGGAGATCGGGTAAGGATGTCTGATCTTAATCTGGATGAAAACGTTTATATTCGCAGCATGGGTGCACGTGGGAGTCTAGGAGGTTTAGCCGAAACGACCAATGACGTGATTAAAATTCTTGATGCCTGTGATTTTGATTATATTTTTATTGAAACGGTTGGAGTGGGGCAGTCTGAAGTAGAAATAATTAATGCTGCCGATACTGTTTTGGTGGTAATGGTGCCCGGGCTCGGTGACGACATCCAGGCAATTAAGGCCGGGATTTTGGAAATCGGCGACATTTTTGTGGTAAACAAGGCTGATCGTGAGGGTGCCAACAAGGTGGTTCTTGAATTACAAATGATGTTAGATTTAAAAGGAGAGAAAAGTGGTTGGGAAACACCGATTTTCATGTCCGATGCTACCGAAAGTAAAGGTATTATAGAAATAGTAGACGGGATCTTAGAACATTTTACTTATTTAAAACAATCCGGGGAATTATGGACAACAAGAAGAAATAAATTAGAGAAAGAATTGTTAGCGATAGTAAGTAAGAAGCTTTATACCCAGATGTTGCAAAGAGTAAAACAAGAGAAAAAACTAAATGAATATTTGGATTGTATAATGAGGAAAGAGACTAACCCCTATTCGGTGGTAGAGTTGCTCATTAAGGATTTAATGCCAAGGTAAAATCATTCTTTTTTTATGGGGAGGTTAGTCTTGATGAAGGTACATAAAGTTGATCATATTGGGATTGCTGTAAGAAATTTGGATGAGTCGTTGCGCTTTTTTTCCGAAGTTTTGGGCTTGGATGCTGAAGGTATGCAGGTGGTAGATGAACAGAAAGTTAAAGTGGCTTTTTTACCTTGCGGGGAAAGTGAGTTGGAAGTCTTAGAATCTACGGCTCCTGATGGACCGATTGCTAAATTTATTGATAAAAATGGGGAAGGATTGCAACATATTGCGCTAAGAGTAGAAAACATCGAGGAGGCTTTGGTGGAGTTAAAAGAAAAAGGAATTTCTTTAATTGATGAAAAACCTCGTTATGGTTCTCATGGTGCCAAAATAGCCTTTTTACATCCCAAAACAATTAAAGGCGTTTTATTAGAATTAACGGAAAGGGAAAAGGAATGAACAAGTGGCAGCAAGCTGAAACCTAGATTCTCTAGGAAAAGCAAAAAAAGGTCATAAAAATACTAATGATGAAAAGAGGGTGATTCCAAAGATGGGTACTAGAGAAAAAATAGCGGACCTACAAGCACGTAGCACAAAGATTGAATTGGGCGGTGGGCAAAAGGCAATTGAAAAACAGCATAATGCCGGTAAACATACCGCTCGCGAACGGATTGCTAAATTATTAGATTCGGGCTCTTTTACAGAACTGGATAAACATGTAATCCATCATTGTACTAACTTTGGTATGGCAGAAAAAGAAGCCCCGGGGGAAGGCATAGCAACAGGATATGGCACTATTAATGGACGCCTCGTTTATGTTTATGCCCAGGACTTCACTGTACTCGGAGGATCTTTAGGAGAGATGCATGCTGCAAAAATCTGCAAGGTCTTAGATTTGGCTGTGAAGATGGGTGCACCAGTGATTGGGTTGAATGACTCAGGTGGAGCACGTATTCAGGAAGCTGTCAATGCGCTATCCGGGTTTGGTAAGATTTTTTATCGTAACACCTTGGCTTCGGGAGTGATTCCTCAGCTTTCCGTCATTATGGGGCCTTGCGCCGGTGGCGCTGTTTATTCTCCGGCTTTAACTGATTATGTTTTTATGGTCAAAAACATTTCGCAAATGTTTATTACAGGACCTCAGGTAATTAAGGCGGTGACAGGCGAAGAAGTATCTGCCGAAGAATTGGGTGGGGCGATGACTCATAATCGAATAAGTGGGGTAGCTCATTTTGCCGCTGAAGATGAAGAGGATTGTTTTGGGCAGATCAGAAAACTATTAAGCTTTTTACCAGCTAATAATCTGGAAAATCCGCCTGTGGCAGAAACGGGTGATGACCCTGGGAGAATGGATGAGAGTTTAAATGATCTTTTGCCGGATAATCCTAATATGGCCTACAATATGCTGGATGTAATTACGCGGGTAGTGGATAATGGAGAGTTTTTCCAAACAATGCCTCACTATGCGATGAATATCTTGACGGGATATGCCAGAGTTAATGGTCGGGTGATTGGGATTATCGCCAATCAACCTAAAGTTATGGCTGGTTGCTTGGACATTAATGCGTCTGATAAAGCGGCACGCCACATTCGTTTTTGCGATGCCTTTAATATCCCGATTGTGAACTTTGTTGATGTACCTGGTTATTTGCCGGGAATGAATCAGGAATACGGCGGGATTATTCGTCATGGAGCTAAGCTGCTGTATGCTTATTCCGAAGCGACGGTACCAAAAATTACGATAGTTACCCGTAAGGCCTATGGCGGATCTTATTTGGCCATGTGTTCCTGCGATCTAGGAGCGGATCAGGTAATTGCCTGGCCTACAGCGGAAATAGCGGTAATGGGGGCCGAGGGAGCAGCTAATATTATTTTCCGGAAAGAGATTGAATCCGCAGATGATTCGGTAGGAAAACGAGCGGAAAAGATTGCGGAATATCGGGAGAGGTTTGCGACCCCTTATGTTGCCGCTGAAAACGGTTTTGTGGATATGGTAATTGAACCTCAGGAGACTCGTCCTCGTTTGGTTAATGCTTTAGAAATGCTGGCCACAAAACGTGAGATTCGTCCTGCCAAGAAACATGGCAATATTCCGTTATAAAAAAATAAGCAACCTAATGCTTGAAAGGAGGCCAATTAATGCAGACTTTATTTTTTGGACTGCAGGTTTCTGCCTTGGGAATAGGAATTGTTTTTTTAGCGTTGGTTTTTTTGATTGGGATTATTAAAGTAATGGCTATGGCCACGGAGTTATTCGGAAAAAAGAGAAATTCCGCTCAAGCTGTTGATGCACAAGAAACAGTAAATAAACAGCTAGTTACACAAACAGAGGAAGAGGACAGTGAAGTTATGGCGGTTATTGCTGCTGCGATAGCCTGTATGACTCAGCAAAAAATGAAGATCACGACAATTAGCCGAATCAGAGAAGAACAGGTTCCCAACTGGGCTGCTGCTGGTCGTCAGGAAACGATTAGGCTCAGGCAGCATATTTAAGAGGAAACGGGAATAGCTAATTTTAAACGGAGAAAGAAAAAGTTTAAAGAAAAGGAGAGTCTTTTGATGAAAAAATTTAAAATAAATGTGAATGGAAAAACTTATGAGGTAGAAGTAGAAGAAATAGGAGGAGCCGCACCTGCTGCAACGACTCCGGCTGTTCCTGCTGCTCCTGCTGCTTCTGCGGCACCTAAAACAGCACCGGCTTCTGTTCCCGGAGGGGCGGAAGTTGTTTCAGCTCCGATGCCCGGTAAAATCATGTCGATCAAGGTAACGGTAGGACAACAGGTTAAAGATGGAGATTTAATCTTGATACTGGAAGCGATGAAAATGGAAAATGAGATTTTCTGTGGTACGGCAGGAACGGTAAAAGAAATTAGAGTTAGTGAAGGGGCGGCAGTAAATCCTGGTGACGCCTTGGTAATCATTGGATAATCTGCAAAACACATAAAAATTCATGAGGGGAAGGAATTGCGAAGATGGAAATAAGCTTATCTAAGGCCTTCTATGACTTGGCGATGAGTACAGGTTTTATTAATCTTACTTGGCAACAAATTTTAATGATGGCAATTTCTTTTGTGCTATTGTATTTAGCCATTGTCAAAGGCTTTGAACCTTTAATACTTCTACCGATTGCTTTTGGTATGCTTCTGGCTAATTTACCCAATACCGGTTTAATGGCTCCTCCTGAACTAGGGATTGATTCTTTAACAGGGGAGGATAAGTTTCAACCGGGCGGCTTATTATATTATTTATATCAAGGGGTGAAACTGGGCATCTATCCGCCACTGATCTTTTTAGGAGTGGGGGCGATGACTGATTTTGGTCCTTTGATTGCCAATCCGAAGACTTTACTGTTAGGGGCTGCGGCTCAGCTTGGCATTTTTCTTACGTTTATTGGGGCGCTTTTTTTAGGGTTTTTACCTGAAGAAGCGGCTTCGATTGGGATTATTGGTGGTGCTGATGGTCCCACGGCCATTTTCCTTACGACTAAGCTGGCACCCCATTTATTGGGTGCTATTGCGGTGGCGGCTTATTCCTATATGGCTTTGGTGCCGATTATTCAACCACCGATTATGAAGGTATTAACAACGAAGAAAATGCGGATGGTGGTAATGGATCAGCTTCGTCCTGTATCCAAACGGGAAAGGATTATTTTCCCGATCGTGGTGACGGTTATTGTTTCTTTATTGTTGCCGGATGCAGCACCCTTGATTGGGATGTTGATGCTGGGGAATCTTTTCCGTGAAGCCGGAGTAGTGGGACGTTTGAATGATACTGCGCAAAATGCTTTAATTAATATTGTGACGATTTTCTTAGGAACAACGGTAGGAGCTACGGCGAGTGCAGAAGCCTTTTTGAATCCCTCCACGATCAAAATACTTTTGCTGGGCTTAATTGCTTTTTCGATCGGGACTGCCGGTGGGGTTCTGTTGGGGGATTTGATGTATCTTCTTTCGGGTGGCAAGGTTAACCCACTGATTGGTTCGGCCGGAGTATCGGCTGTGCCGATGGCCGCTCGTGTATCCCAAGTAGTAGGGCAAAAGGAAAACCCCAAGAACTTCCTTTTGATGCATGCGATGGGTCCTAATGTAGCCGGTGTTATTGGGTCGGCAGTAGCGGCTGGCGTTCTTTTGTCCTTGTTCAAGTAAGCTTAATGAAAAGTAAAAAAATAAAATAATTTTTATGAAAAATCAGGAGTGCTAAACAAGCTCCTGATTTTTTGCTTTTCTATGGTATGTTATCATGCTAAAAGTAGAAAACTAAAAGTAGAAAAAAGGAGGCGACAGTTTGAAAAAAATCACTAATAAAAAGTTTAATTTAGAGAGATTTAAATATGAAACGGCTCAGGAATTTGGCTTGTTGCATCGTGAAGAACAACCAAAAGAAAGCAACAAGAAAAAATTAAAAATGGGAAAAGATTGAATGTATAAAATATTTACAGACGGTTAAAAATAAGAATACTTCAAGCAAAGGAGGTGACGCTTAAAATGCCTCGTAATACAAACAAACCGGCAGTACAAGGTGCTGCTCAAGCTTTGGATCAGATGAAATATGAAATCGCGGGTGAACTGGGGATCACTAACTATGCGCAGGTCGACAAAGGACAGCTTACTTCTCGTCAGAATGGTTATGTTGGTGGATATATGACCAGAAAGCTCGTTCAATATGCCGAGGAAGCTTTATCAAAAGGCCAATTAGTTTAATAAAAAACAAGCAGTGATTTTAATCACTGCTTGTTTTTTATTAAATATCACTTATTTTTATTAATGGAGGTAATGCTCCACTTCTTCAGGCGGCATAGCGGGATGAATTGCGATGGCGAGTGCCATCGCAATTATTTTAGCAGTATGGGTAATTTGTTCGTCAATTTCTTTGGGGGTAACCATTAATTGACCGCCAAAAGGTTCGAGAACCTGATTAATAAGCTGTTGAATAGCTACCGGTTGTAGCCCTTGATAAACGGTACGCAAGCTTGGCGTATTTTGCAGATGGGTGAATAAATTTTCCATAGCTTGATGGGCGATGATGCCAGCATGAACTACAGTGGGAACCCCAATAGCGATAACCGGAATACCCATAGTTTCCTGATTAATGCCCACTCTTTTATTACCAATACCGGAGCCGGGATTAATGCCTGTGGTAGCTACTTGGATCGTGGAATTAATTCTTTCTACACTACCTGCTGCTAAAGCATCAATAGCAATAAGTAAGTCTGGTTTTATTCTGTCCACAGTACCTTTAATAATTTCAGCAGTTTCAATGCCGGTAATTCCCAAGACACCGGGGGCGAAAGCACAGACAGATCTTAAACCTTGACGGAGTTCTTCGGGGGCGTAATGGAAAAGATGTCTGGTAGCCATGGAGTATTCAATTACTTTTGGACCTAAGGCGTCGGGAGTAGCATGCCAATTTCCTAAGCCAACAATTAAAATGGTCGTTTCATCTTGTAAGGGAAGAATTTCCTTGAGCTTTGCTGCTAAAAACTCCCCGATTTCTTTATGAACCATTTTATTGTTCTCTCTGATAGAGGGGGAATCTAAGGTAAGATAACTGCCGGGGGCACGACCCATAATAGCGGCTCCCTGTTCATTCATAATAGTTATTGTTTTAACATTACCATATTCAAAGGGTGCTTCTTCCATTTTCACTCCGGGAATTTCTCGCCCAGTATCTCCTCTTAAAAGGTCATGTGCTTCAATCGCTAGATCTAAATTAATGTTCATTAATCGATATAGCTCGTTTTTTTGCACCAAGATTTTTCACTCCCTTAGTAATTAATGTTATAAGTTTCCCCGAAATTTGAGATATTATGTTAGAAGGATTATAGAAACTCCAATTATGCAAGTTCTTTTCGTTTATACACCTTCCTAAAAATTAGGTAGCAAAATTTAAAATATAACCGTGTCGTAATATGTCAAAATGTTTGGTGATTTCTTAGAAGGATTAATAGGAAATACTGTCGAATAATACCTAAGTTAGGAATGAATATAATTTTAATAAAGAGGTTTTAAATATAAAACAAAAAATTACAAAAATAGGTAGGGAAGAGGTAGAAACCACATGCCTTTTTAAACTACTAGTCAAGCCAAGAGGTAGCGGCTGAGAGGGGGGAGGTATATACAAGAAAAGAGTTTTGTAGCGCTTAATATTTATGACGTCGGAGGTAGCGGAGATTTTCTCACAGACAGAGAGAAAGATGTGACAGATATATTATCGGACAAAACAAAGTGACTTAGCGAAAGGGGGGATAGTATGTGTTTCAAATACACAGCAACAGCTTGCGGAATATTTTTAGTTCTAATGTGTTGCTTGTTTACGGCCGGTTGTGTGCCAAACAGCGGAGAGTTTCATGGAAAAGAGGGGGGCGGTATTTCCTTAAACAATAATGACCTTACATTACAAGATTTTGCATACAATCCTGACCGTGATACGCCGTATCGCATTGGTCTAGAAGAGGATGGCACGATAGTTCCCTATCTGGTGTTAACAGACGACTATAACGGGAATTGCCTGCTCCTGCGGGAATATTTGCTTGACGAGCCAAGGACGTATAATTCCAGTGGATGGTATGCGTCATATTATGAAAACAGCGAAATTGATCAATATCTGAACGAAGAATTTATGAAAAGATTCCCTGCTGACTTAAGTAACGATATTGTGGATAGTACAATTGTGATTACGGCTCAAAAAAGTCTGGGCATCGGCGGCAAAGACACTACAACGATTACGCGCAAAGTGTTTTTACTTTCGTTTTCAGAGCTGCATGAAAGTGGTTCAAGGACAAACCTGAAAGAGGGTGAACCGTTGGCCTACTTCAAGGAAATGTCAGCCCGGGTTGCGTATTACAAAAATGGGGTGGCGGGAACCTGGTGGCTTCGCACCGCTAACACTGCGGATAGAGATGTTGTCTGTAGTGTCATTACCGATGGTGCAGTTGGGCTTGGTGGGCTCGGTGCACTTGGCGAGGTATCCTTAAACGGAGTCCGTCCGGCTTTCTGCCTTAGCCGGGATACCAAAGTGATGAAAAACGACGACGGGCTGTATGTTTTAGTGCAAGACTAAACCCCGGTTCATATTAAGTGTGAAAACTGTATTCATAATAAGGAGGTTTTTTGAAAAATGTTTAAACTGTTAAAAAAGACGGTCAAATCTACGATTAGCGTCTTGTTAATCCTTTCGCTGATCCTGACGTTAACACCAATTGTCAACGCAAGTGATTTGGTGATTGATGATGAGTCCATGATTTCATGGGATTCCTATGTTCAAGATCATGCCGGGGAAATTGTTGCAACATAATCCGATTTTCCATCTAAACCACAAAGTGTAGATATGACACAAAATGAGGCGATTACGCCTACATCTGAACAATCTGCGCATAGAGCATTAGGAGTACAGAGCACGCAATCTGTTACTAAGCGCTATTCAGTTCTTGTATTGGATACGTCAGGAAGCATGAGAGGTACACCGCTTATACGAACAAAGCAGGCTGCTGTAAAGTTTTGTGAGCAGGTCTTAGCGGCGGAGGGGGATAATTATGTTGCCGTAGTTTCATTTAACACCTCGGCAACGACCGTCTGCAATTTTAGCAATGATTTGAATGCTCTGACCAACTCAATAAACGCGCTTTATTATACGGGAAGCACCAGCCAGCATGCGGGTCTTGTCCTTGCCGATACATTGCTCGAAAACGTTAACGCATCAGGTGCGGTTAAGAACATCGTGTTAATGTCGGATGGGCTGCCCGAGACGGGTGCATATTCATATAATGGGCCTTATACATATACAGATTATTCATATGGATATTATTATGCAAATGCTGCGTACAATAAAGCAAATGAGCTCAAAACAAAATATTCCATATATTCATTGGGGTTCTTTCACAGTTTAAGTGGGAATCTGCTGTCTTTCGGCCGTCGCTTTATGGACGACTTGCAGAATGCGGGATATTATGAGGTTATTAATCCTGACGATTTAGATTTTGAATTTGGCAAAATTGCTGATGACATTTTGAAGAAGTCGGGCGTATTTAAATATGCGGGACAGATTGTCCAATCTCACGACTCAGAGGCTGCATACTATTATGATGATGCGTATTTTCTGCAAGATGCCAAGGATTATAACCCGCAATTAGCCACGATGTCATTATGTTTTGAGTTAACCTCATGGTCGAGCTATGACACTGGTAATTGGCCGGATAAGAGCAAAAATGCTCGTGAATTGCTCACAGGCGAGCTGCTTACAAGCGCAGGCGAGTACAGCCCGGGGACAGGCGGAATTGGTTTTAAAGATTTTGCCCAAAATGAAGAAGTTTGGAAGGATTGGCCAAGACGGGATTCCATTGGAGTAGTGGCGGCAAACAAAACTATTACTGATAGC
Organism: Peptococcaceae bacterium UBA5356; assembly: GCA_002407935.1. Taxonomy (GTDB): domain Bacteria; phylum Bacillota; class Peptococcia; order DRI-13; family DTU073; genus UBA5356. The sequence continues at coordinate 5,409 of DHPU01000023.1, read as the reverse complement.
AGGGATGGTGGCAAAAAGTATACCTTAATTGCCCTTGCCGTCCGTGGCGGCGGGTATTTCAGAGAATGGTCCGGTAACTTTGCAATTGGTGAAAGCGGTTCACATGCAGGGTTTACAACGGCAAAAGAGGAAGTTCTTAGATTTCTGAAGGGGTATATTACGGATCATGCTATCACCGGAGAGATCAAATTATGGGTAGTCGGATACAGCCGGGCAGGCGCTACAGCGAATATGGTGGGAGGAGCCTTGGATGATGGGTATTCTCTGCCCAATGTTTCACTGGAGCACAAAAATCTGTTTGTTTACACGTTTGAGGCTCCCCAAGGCGCCTTGGAAACTACGGTTGTTAGTCCCGGTCATGGAGATTATTCGAACATTCACAATATCATTAACTTAAACGACCCTGTACCCTTGGTGGCTCCTTATCCATGGGGCTTTGTTCGATATAATGTGAATGAAACAAAAACTCGTTTGCCAAGTGCAGAAACAAGCAGTGTTTTTACTTCGCAACGCGCGGCCATGCTGACGGAGTTTGACAAACTCGAAGGGGCAAGTGAGTTAGGATATAAAGTTATGGAATATTCCACCAAAGACGTACTGAAAATTGACAGAAGCAAAATATTTCCTTTCGGCGACCCGCTTTGGTGGTGGGAAAAATCTAAAGTTTCACAGCGTGCAGTGTTGGTTGATACTGTTGATTTTTTGGCTGATGATGTATTAAAATCCAGAGCATATTACGCCAATTTTATGGAAAAAGGCGTCAGCGAAATAATTGGTTTATTGAGTAAAGATGATAGCGGCATAATGGACAAGCTCATTACCGAACTTGCTAAGCGGTTAGATAAAGACAGGTTTGTCGAAATAATTAAGCCGTTATTTAGTATAAATCCGTATTACAGTTTAGATGAAAGAACTAGCGATGTTAAAAAGAATGTTAGGCAATTCGTGTCAGAGGTTAAAGCAGCTCTAGGTATTACAGTGTCACTTATAGCGTTGTTAGATATCTTAGATAACTTGGTAGACCAATTTGTCATAGACATATTGAATAACAATACCGATACTATTAATTTGATAATTAAGTTAGTTGACTTAGCTAATGTCGGTAGTCTCAAGCAAGCGCATTACCCCGAAATTTGTCTTGCATGGCTGATGTCCCGTGATCTAAATTATAATAGAAGCGCTATTGCCGAGACGGTCCCCGGTGCATACCGTATCATACGGATTAATTGTCCGGTAGACCTTAATGTCTATGATAGCAATAATACAATTGTCGCTTCGATTGTTGATGATGAACCGCAGGATGTGGGCAGCAGCATAATCTGTTATATCAACGAAAATGATGAAAAGATAGTCTATCTTCCGGCAGACGAGGATTACCAAATCAATATCCAGGCAACGGATGACGGAGAGATGACTTATTCAGCAAGTGAGTACAATCTTACGAAGAACGGGTTTTCGCGACTAATAAACTACTATAATGTTCCTCTTACAAATGGAGCTAGATTTACCGGGGTAGTTGATTCATTCAGCACTGCGGAAATTGAAAACGGAACACCTGACGGTTCAGCGGTGGAATACAAACTATTAGATAGTTCTTCTGCGGAAATTCCAGGGTGGGAGGAGATTTCCGGAGCGGATGTTACGAATAATTATTTTAAGGTGTTTGTAGCTCCTAATAACGATAGCGGCTATGTCGATGGTTCAGGAACGTTCATAAAAGGCAGTTTTGCCAAAGTGGAAGCTATGCCTTTGAGCGGGAGCAGCTTTTTAGGCTGGTATATAGATGATGAATTGGTTTCAGAGGATGCAACTTACCGTTTCGCCGTAAAAGAGAATGTTAATCTTATTGCTAAATTTGTACCTGTCGAAAAACATGCCTTAAAACTGAATGCAAAAAGTGGTGGAAGAATCACTAGCGTAGAAGGATTCTATACAGTAGGCACGGAAATTGCCGTTGTTGCTGAAGCAAACGATGGGTATGTGTTTAAGAATTGGACATCATCGGAAGGCGGGACATTTGCAGAAGCTAATAGTGCCACGACAACTTTTATAATGCCAGGAAACGATGTAACGGTAACAGCCAACTTTGAATTAATTTCATCTGCAACAGCTCCCTCAGGCAGGTGGAATTTTGAGGAAGGGACAGGGACAAAAATAGCCGACACAAGCGGGAATAATAACAACGGAACAATAAACGGAGCAACATGGGTAAACGGCAAAGTGGGAAAAGCTTTAAGCTTTGACGGCGTAAACGATTATGTCGAAATACCATATAACTCCATCTTAAATCCCAAGAAAGCCCTGACAATTGAAGCGTGGATAAATCCCTGCAGTACGGCGGCGGATCAGCGGATCCTGTCCAAGTCGCCCTATCCCAATAATGACTATAGCATGATCCGTGCCTCCAATAACAGAGTATTAGTATCAATGAAAATTAACGGGACGGTACAATCGATCTATTCCCCGGCGAACTCCGTACCCGTAGGAACATGGACTCATGTTGCGGGCACGTATGACGGCACAAGAATGAGACTATACATCAACGGTGCTCAGGTAAACAGCTTTGCCGTATGCGGTGAAATAGGCGCTCATGCGGAACCTTTAATGATTGGGAAAAATGCCACAAGTGCCTACTTTAAGGGAATGGTCGATGAAGTAAGCATCTATAACAAAGCTTTAACGGCAGCAGAGGTATTAAGCCGTTACCAAGCCGCCCAAAACTAATGTAAAATAAAAAAACAAATACTACGTAAAGTCCGGCTTGGGATATGATTGGACGAAGCTCGATTTCGAATAAAAAGTACGTCCCCCCTTTAGTCTAAAAGGGAGGACGTACTTTTTTGTAAAATAATATTTTTGCGTAGTATAGCATTATATAACTTATCTTCGGAAGTAAAAAAACAAAAACAGATCCCTAAAGCTTTTGATAAAGAAGGTTTCAGGGATTTTTATTTTGCTAAAAGTTGTAGTACTAAATCAGCGTTTTTTAACCCTCCCCAGAATTTTTTTAATTTCCCCAAGTGTCATTATTTTCCGACCGATATTGAGGTTGAAAACATCATTTATGTCATCAGTGACCTCGTCCGCATAATCAAAGAGATAGTGATTTGCATCTATATGACTACCTGATACTGACCTTAGTGTATTTATTGTTAAGTCTGATTTCAACAATTCTTGCAATTACTAAAGCAATGAAGCAGATTAAAAAACGGGCGTTTGCGTAGTAGCCATCTAGTTGTTCATCTCGTTTTATTTTTTTCTTTATCCAAATATAGTTTTTTTGCACCAAGATTTTTCACTCCCTTAGTAATTAATGTTATAAGTTTCCCCGAAATTTGAGATATTATGTTTTAGTGAGAAAAAACTCTTCTCAACAGGAAGGATTATTAAGGGTTATAATAGAAAGAAGAATTAAAATAAAGAAGCGAACATATTGAAAATTTATTGAGGAATTTGTATATTTGTGGTATGATTTTTTAAAGGAGTGTATGCAAAAGTGCGAGTTATTGCTGGAACCGCGAAGGGACGCACTTTAAAAAGCTTGAAAGGATTAAATACCAGACCAACGCTTGATCGGGTGAGAGAAGCGGTTTTTAATACATTGGGAGCTAAGGTAGTAGAGGCAAAAGTTTTAGATTTATTTGCTGGTAGTGGGGCAATAGGACTTGAGGCTCTTAGCAGAGGAGCAATAAACTGTTACTTTAATGACCAAAACAAGGCTGCTTGTCAAATTATTAAAGAAAATCTCCGAAAATGTGGTTTGGAAGATTTAGGACAAGTGTTTAATATGGACGGGCGAAGCTTTATTTCCTATCTTAGGAAGAAACGTCCTGTTGAATTTGACATAATCTATTTAGATCCGCCTTATTCGTCTGATTATTATACCTTATATTTAAAGCAGTTGGAGGAATCGGGACTTGTGGCGGATGGAGCTATCATAATTGTGGAAAGTAATAAAAGCTTATGTTTAATGGAAGAATATCAACTTTTAAAACTAAGCAAAAAAAGTAAGTATGGGGATACTGTCATTTGGTATTACAAATTTCATTTTTAAGGGAGGAATAGCGGTGGATATACTGCAATTATTAGAGGAATTGGAAAATGTGGTGGAAGAGAGTTCGCGTATTCCCATGACGGGTAAACTAATCATCAACGAAGACATTTTATATAATTACCTCGATAAGTTAAGAGCCATGTTGCCTGAATCCATCAGAGAAGCGGAGTGGATTTTAAGGGAAAAAGAACGAGTGCTTGAGGATGCTGAAAAGGCAGGACAGGCAATCATTGAAACGGCAAACAATAAATTGCAAAAAATTACGGGAGAAAGTGAAGTAGTAAAGCTTGCTAAAAGTCAAGGTGAGGAAATAATTAAAAATGCGCAAAATGTAGCCAGGGAGATTACCCAAGGGGCTTTTACATATGCTGACGAAGTGATGGTGCGTTTGCAAACAGAATTAGAAAGAACGATGGGCGTAATTAAATTGGGACGCGAAGAAATAAGGCAAAATATTCGGGAGAAAAAGGTAAACGAATAAAATAAAAAACAAAAAACAAAAAAACAGAAAATGCTGGCTTCAATTTAACCAGCATTTTATAATACAATGAACAAACTATAAATAAATTATTATTATCTAAAAAAATAACAGAATTGTAAAAAGTAGAGTAAACTATTGATATATCGAAAAAAATATGATAAAATAATAATAAGGGATATTACCGTAGAATTTAAACAGTTATGTTGATAAATGAGGCAACATTATTCGGGTACAAGGAGATATTGACGTAATATACAAGAAGTAGACGAACGAATTGAAAAAAGGCGAAGGAAGATGGTGCCATGAGTGAAGAAAGAATAAAAGAATTACTTAAATATCGTTTTAATATCGTCCCTGTTTATTTAAGTGTTCAAAATATACAGGAAGATGTGCCACGGCTTATCAGTAAAGAATTAGCCGAGAGGTATATGTTGATTCCTTTTAAAAAAAGCAGCTTCAGACTGTTGGTGGCGATGGCCGATCCTTTTGATTCGGAAGCGATTGCGGAAATTCAAAAGGTAACGGGATTAACGGTTTTACCAAGAAAAGCTGAAGTAAATGAACTTTTAGAAATGATTAATCATTTCTATGCGGAAAAATCTGAAGAAATTGCAGAAAATGACGAAGAATTATCGAAAACAGATATACATGGAAAGGTTATAAAAAAAAGGTCATTTAAAATAGTACGGAATAAGGCTCAAGAGAAACCTTACGAAGCACCTTATAAAGAATTGGTAGAAGAACCTGAAAAGACAGAAGAAACTGAGAAAGAAGAGCTACTTGCTAATATTAAAGCGCAAGAATTAAAGAAAGCACAAGAACTAAGGAAAGAGCAGGAACTAAGGAAAGCGCAAGAACTAAAGAAAGAGCAAGA
>DHPU01000054.1:17238-21424 GCA_002407935.1 Peptococcaceae bacterium UBA5356 | reverse complement strand
TTTTTAAGCGTGTTAATCCTTTTTTCTATAGGTGGATGGGTACTAAAAGCTGAATCGATATTAAGATTTTTCACTAAGGGATTAACAATAAATAATCCGGCAGTAGCTTCATTAGCAAAGCCCTCTTCGTTAGCTTGTACGGGGTTTTGATAATTGGCCAGTTTTTCTAAAGCAGAAGCTAATCCCATGGGATAACCCAGGGTACGGGCCGCTGTGGCATCAGCCAGGTATTCTCTGCTACGGGACATAGCCATTTGAAGGAGTTGAGCTAATATAGGTGCAAAAATAATCGTAATTAAGCCGATAAGCATAATAACAGGGTTCTTTTTTTCATTATTCCTATTGCGCTGTCCTCCTCCGTAAAACATTGTTCTTCTGATGATGCTGGCCAGGTAGACCAGAGTACCGGCGAGAACAATGGCTATACTGGAGTAGAGAATATCATAATTTTTAATGTGAGCAAATTCATGGGCGATAACCCCTTCCAACTCTTCTCGGTTCATTAGCTTCAAAAGACCACGGGTGACAGCAACTGCGGAATGCTCCGGGTTTCTTCCGGTAGCAAAGGCGTTGGGAACATCAGTTTCAATAATATATGCTTTGGGTGTGGGAAGATCTGCCGCAATGGCTACCCCTTCCACCGTATGGTATAAATATGGTTCCTCTTCTTTTACTACAGGATGAGCATTAGCCATTTTTAAGAGGATACTATCACTATAATAATAGGTAAAAAAACTGCCGCCAAGTGCTAAAAGAAAAGCGAAGAACCCATATAAATAGGCTTCTTCCGGAGAAAAACTGTAGCTTACAGCATAAATGAGGGTAAAAATCAGCAAGCAAAAAAAGAAGATAAAAAAATAGGTTTTATTTTTATTTTTACTTACAATTTGGTAATCCTGCATATGCGGAGGAGCCTCCTTTACAGGGTTAAATAGTTATAGGTTTAATTTTAAAAATATATTTAAAAGCTTACCTTGACAGCCTTGCGCACTTCCTCATTTTCAACTTCAAAAAATTCCTGCTGCTGAAAATTAAATGTGCCTGCAATAAGATTGGCCGGAAATTTTTCAATAGCAGTGTTGTAATCCATGACGGCATTGTTATAACTTTGTCTGGCATAGCTGACTTTGTTTTCAGTGCCAGCTAGTTCTTCCTGAAGCATGAGAAAATTTTGCGAAGCCTGCAACTGGGGATAATTTTCGGAGACGGCGAAAAGGGACTTGAGGGCACCTGCCATCATATTTTCCGCTTCAGCAGTTTCTTGAATAGTGTTAGCATCTAAGAAAGCGGTACGAGCCTTAGTTACAGATTCTAAAACATCTTTTTCATGAGCCATGTAACCTTTCACGGTTTCCACTAGATTGGGGATTAAATCATAGCGGCGTTGTAGCTGAGTATTAGCACGTGCCCAATTATTTTTCACCGAGTTTCTCAAAGTAATTAGTCTGTTGTAAATAATTATGACAAAAAGAATTACTGCTGCTAGAATAATAAGCGCAATTTTCATTTAAGTTACCTCCTCATCTTAATTTAATTATTTAAATACAAATTGATTATATTATACTTAATTTAAGAGAGCAAGCTAAAGGTTTTTAGTATTTTGGTAAGTTGTAAAAGAGTCAAGGAAAAAATATTGGAAAAATTAGTGTTGAAAAAAGAGGAATTGGTGAAATCTTGGCGAATAATATACATACAAAATACACATTATCGTTATTTTTAGAAGGGCTGGTTTCCAGAACTTTTTTTATCTCTAGAATTTTTTAAAATTGAAAAAAGGGGGTGGGAAGATGAAAATGTATCAACCTTGGAATGATTCTTGGCAATACGAAGTTATTCATATTTTGCTTCCCCACCAGTCTAGTGCGCCGGTGGAAATGGGCTGGAATTTTACTTATCCTGTTTTTCTTGAAGCAGTAAACAAAGGAGTAAAAGGTGAGGCCTTTTGGAACGCTGTGGCCGGAGCAATGGTTTATGTAATGGGACATCAGCCGGATTATGTTCAGATTTCTTCTTATGTTTATTGGCTTAATCAGTATAATCCTTCTATAGTGAAAGAAGTGATTTTTGATGGGGTTGAGCAGGCCACTCAGAACAAATTGGAAAAAGCGATTTGGCTTTTTCAGGCTGCGATTCTTCTTGATTCGGATATACCGGAAAGTCATTATAATTTAGGTTTAGCCTTCAGTCATTTAGGTTTGAATTTAATCAAAAAGAAACAAAAAGAAGAAGGCAAAAGTTGTTTAAAACAGGCCGCTCAATATTTTAAAAATGCGTTAGAGCTTGATTCCAGTTTAAACTTAGCTTGTTATAATTTAAAATATATTTATCATCATATGGGGATAGTAGATGAAGGGCAAAAGTATTTAGAAAAAGGGCTGCTGTTAGGGATACAAAAGCAGAATTCGCCGGAAGTATATAAAGAAAGTATTTAATATTATCAGGATCTTTACTGAGAAGAAAAAGGAAGAGGTTTTTCGTTTGAGTTTGAAAGGATATGTGCAAGTTTATACGGGTAATGGAAAAGGAAAGTCAACAGCCGCAATTGGTTTGGCTATTCGGGCTTTGGGTGCCGGTAAACGAGTAATGATTTTGCAATTTATGAAAGCACAAGCTTATAGTGAACATAAAATACTTCCCGAGATTTCCGAAAATTTAACAGTAGAGACCGTAGGAAAACCTTTTTTTATCATTAAAGAAGGAAGTATGCCGGAAGATGAACTGGTGAAATGGAGAGATCAAGCGGTAATTTTCCCGCCAGGGCAGCCTCCTCAGGAATACCTTAAAATAGTGGCTCAAGGCATAGCGAAAGCTCAAGAAGTTATTATGGATGGGAAATATGATGTAGTTATTTTAGATGAAATAAATGTTGCTCTTCATTTCGGCCTCGTCACTTGGCAACAGGTGAAAACGTTAATTGAGCAGAAAGCAGAAGGGGTGGAATTGGTTCTTACAGGAAGAGGAGCCCCCCCGGAATTAATTTCTAGAGCTGATCTCGTAACGGAAATGCGGGAAATAAAACATTACTATACCCAAGGGATACAAGCTAGGAAGGGCATAGATAATTAAATTAAGAAATTAAGGTAAAAGAAGTTTTTCAATGTCAATAATTTTATAACTATATGTTTATAGCTTCACAATCGATAGCTAAGGTAGCTAAAATTAGTTGTTCTTGATTAGGAGTTAATTCGTATACTTAGCTGATATATCTATGCTCTTTTTTAGAAATTAACGGCATAATGAGCAGACCGATAATAAAACCGCCAATATGAGCCCACCAGGCAACAGAGCTCCCTGTTATGCCGATGTTGGATAGCCCATTAAAGATTTGGATAATGAACCAGAAGAGGAGAAAGAAAACAGCGGGAATTTTTCGGATAAAAATGAAAATGAAAACAAAAATGAGGGTGGTAACTTTAGCCCTGGGAAAAGTAATAATATAGGCTCCTAATACACCGGCGATAGCCCCACTGGCTCCGACTAAAGGAATGGGGGAATTAATTGCGGTCACATAGTAAACGAGATTAGCGGCGATGCCCATAAAAAGGTAAAAGAAGAGAAAGCGCAGATGTCCCAATTTATCTTCGATATTGTCACCGAAAATCCATAAATAGAGCATATTAAAAAGAACGTGAAACCAGCCCCCGTGTAAAAAGGTTGAGGTTAAAAGAGGTGGATAAAGAAAGCCTAGCAAAGAAAGCGAGTGGATCCGTTCGGTAAGCGAGGAAGGGATAAAGGAATAATTAAGGATAATCTGTTCCATTTCCATAGGAGAACTGATCGCTTGCAGAAAATAGATGTATAGATTGATTACAATTAAACTGACTGTGATGATGGGAAAACTTCGGGAATGGGTACTATCGCGCAAAGGAATCATTTATTTTATCACCTCAGTTTTTATTTTACCATAAAGAAGAAAAATTAATCGATTTTTCTTCTTTATTAGCTTTTCTTTTTAATTAAAATATGATATATTAAAATAAGAACTTACGTTCGCATAAGAAGAGAGGCAGACATTGGCAGTTAACTAAAAACATGTTAAGATGAAAAAGAGGGAGGGGTTGTTTTATGGAAAATCAACTTTTACAACAAATTCTTTTTGAAGTTAAGGGACTAAACGTTGAAGTACAAGGCTTAAAGACAGAAGTTAAGGGTATTAATAATCGACTAGACCAAGTAGACAAAAGAC
>DHPU01000054.1:14579-17093 GCA_002407935.1 Peptococcaceae bacterium UBA5356 | reverse complement strand
CAAGTAGACAAAAGACTAGACCAAATGGATAGTCGGTTTACTGCTCTTGAAAAGAGGGTTAAAGGGGTAGAAGGCAAAGTTGATGGATTACAAGCAGGACAAAAGGAAAACTCATTGATTTTAAGAGCCTTAGAGGAAAAAACAACGATAATTAGTATTAATGTTATTAAGCTGGAGGAGAGAGTAGATCGACTCGAAGGTAAAGTAACTTTGCTGGATAAAAAAACGGATCAGCTTCAAGAAACAGTTACTTTATTACATAAGGATTTTATAAAACATAAGGATGCTACTGCTAAAGTATTAGGAAGACACGATTTAGAGATATCGGAATTGCAGGATCAGGTAGATCAGCTACAGGATGCTATATAAAATATGGCTATTGAAAGCGATGAGGTTTAAAAAACCTCATCGCTTTTTTAGATGCTTTTTTAGTTATCTTTTCCCGCTAGGATACGGATATCCTCAATACGGACATGCAAACCTTCCTCTTTTTTTAGTACCATATTAATTAGTCCGGTATGATTTAGATTCATCATACAAAAACCGGGCAGAAACGTCATGCGACAGCCGAAGGCAGGTTCTTTTTGGAGAGCAGTAGCGAGACCTTCAAAGCCAATCATGTGATAGGCGATAACATCCTTGACTTCTTGTTCACGGGAATATTGCGGGCCTACTACCCAGGTATAAAGAAGTCCGGTGACCGGTTCTGCTTTGATTACTTTCAGCACATGGGGAATGGGACATCCTGCCCCCATGGGACGCCCCAGGACATAATCTCCTTTGATGATGTTCATTTTTTCGACTAGGTCACTGCGGAAGGGGAGGACAATTTTGCGGGCAGAGCATTCTCCCGGCAAGGGATTAAGGATAAAGTCATAAGGATGACCTAAGATATCACAAGGTGAATAAAGAGCCTCTTTTATTTCTTCCGCTTTGGCTTTCTTTTTTCCTTTTTGAAAATAGGGGCAATCCTGATAGGTTTTCTTTCTGCTGTTCACCAGGCGCAGAAAATTTTTACAGCTTTCTGCGCCGCATAGTCCGCAATTTTTACCTGGCGGCAGCCAATGTTTTACCGGACACATTTACTATTCCCCCCGATACAAGTATTCAGCGGCCAGACCGTCTAATTTTTTGACGATACCGAAATGATATTTCCAGCCAACTTCCTTTTTCCCTACACAGATAGTGCAGGTGCCTAAAGGAGGATTACCTTTTAGCAGAAGTGTGTCTTTGTTAATGGGGGGAGAATTTCCAATAAGATCATATAGGCGATTGAGGGAAGTACCTTGTAAGGCGTTGGTTTCCAGTAAGACAATATTAGGATGTACTTCTTTTATTTTTTGGATGAGGACTTCTCTTTCTGCTTGGCTGACCAGGTCGATTTTAGTGACAACGGCTACATCTGCTAGGGAAACCATGGAGCCCATTTTTTCAGGGGCATGAATACCGGCAATAGAGCTTAAGACAATAACGCCTAGTCCTTGGTTAAGGTAAGGAGAACAGCGGAGACAAAGCCCGGCACTTTCCACAATAAAAAGGTCGGCAGCATTATTTTCTGCCCATTCGATGGCATCACCCATGACCATAACTTCAGCATGATCAGGGCAGAGGTCTCCTGAATAGATTTTTTTAGTTAGAATATTAAATTCTTTATGCAGTTCGATGTCTTCAAAAGCTTTAACCACGTCTATTTTTAAATAGGCTATTTTTAAGCTTGGTTGAAATGTTTTGATAATTTGTTTGGTTAGAGAAGTTTTACCCGCCGAGGGAGGACCGGCAATGATTACCAGTTTCAAAAATAACACCACCTTAAGCAAAATTTACATTAACTAATTCTTTAGTTATTTCAAATCCGGCTCTTAGATTTTCCCGGATGATACCCATTTTACGGTCTAGTTCTAGCAGGTTTTTAGCCGCTTTTGTCTCTGATTCATTTTGGCAGAGAACCTTTTTAACAGCACCATTTCCCATGATGAGACGTTTTTTGGTGAGAAGAGCGATGACGGGATCATGGGTTACAAAGATAATAATTTTGGAGGAGTTTTTGATAATTTCGATGACTTCTTGTTTAAAAATACCGGCATTTTCGATTTCATCAAGAAGGATAATGGGGGCAGCGCCAATTAGTAAGGCATCAGCGATTAAAAGGGATCTGGTTTGCCCTCCGGAAAGGGTGGTAACTTTATGCTGCGGCTTAATTTTTTCTCCTGTAAATTTGTTAGCAAGTTCAATCGTATCACTGACAATTTTGCTATTTTTGATTTTTCGCGCTCGGGCATGAATATATAAAAATTCTTCTATGCATAAATCAGCAAAGCATTTGGTATTTTGGGTAATCATAGCAATGGGTTTTTGGGCAGGGTCGTATCTTATTTCTTCTTTAGGAATTTTTCCGTTGATCAGGATATGTCGTTCTGTTGAGGTATCGCCTTGAGCTAATAGTTCGATATCGGTGATAAAGGCTGTTTTCCCGCTTCCTGTAGGGCCGACAATAGAAATTGTTTCTCCGGCTTG
>DHPU01000054.1:9840-14423 GCA_002407935.1 Peptococcaceae bacterium UBA5356 | reverse complement strand
AAGATAGTAAGTTCTTGGATCATCGTCTTACTTCCTTTCTTTAATTTCTATCTTTAAATGACTTTGGTAAAGTATCATTTCTTAACCCGGTTCTTAAGGCTTCCAGAGCGAGAAGATCATGGGGCTGGATATTACCTAGATTTACTTCGGAACCCAATCTTTGAATTAAGCTAACTTGCTGGTTTTTCAAAGGAGCTTCCCAGATAATTTGGGCGTGGTCTGGCAGTCCTTTTAATAAGTGTTCCAACTTTTCTTCCTGTATTTGTCCCTGTTGATCATAGATACCAATTCCTTTCCCGCTATCCCGGGCTTCCATAAGTACTTTCCAGGCACCATTAGCGAGGTCTTTCCGACTTTGTTTCCCGAGATATTCCGGAGATAATACTTCTTGCGGGTTTTTTTTACCTAGTTCTGTTAGTACGGTAAAACCGGCTTGCACAGCTTGTTTAAGACAAGCTTGCCGTAGAGCAGGAGTTAAGGAAATGGTTCCGTCGGAAATTTCAATTGTTTCAAAGCCTAATTTTTGGGCCTGGGCTAGATAAGCTTCGTAATGGTTCTGTTGTAAGGCGATTTCCATTAAGGTTCCTCCCGGATAAATTTTCACGTTATACGTTCGGCAGAGTTCTATTTTAGCTTTGAGAAGGCTTTCTGGGTAAAGGAGGGAGGTTCCGAAGCCCAACTTAAGCAAATCGAGGTAAGGTCCGGCTACATCCAAAAGGTCTCGTAATTCTCTTAAGCCCAGTCCTTTATCAATCACCATGGTAAGGCCCTTATCTCTAGGCTTGGCGCTTCTATCGCCTAAGGGATAATTAACAATATTCCGCCAGCTGTTCATCATAAACTGTCAACTCCTCTATTGTACAAGGTTTCTTTTAACTACTCTTTATGATATGAGAGGATCAAAAGGAGAAGTGCCTGCTTCAAAAATGAGGTCAAACATATATTTTAGAAAAAATAAGTAAGGGTTGGACTGCAAAAAATAATTTTTGAGTCCAGCCCTTACTAGATAGATGAAAAAAAGCAGGAGGTGTTTATTAGGTTAAAAGATATAAAAGCCGCATGGCATTTACTTGGTGTTCAACAAGACAATTAAAGATGGTGTTATGGTGACAGGTTTCTGTAGCTAGATAATGGTTCTTCAGCATTTGAATGACCTGAGTTTCCTCGAGCAAGGCATAACGGGCGGCTGTTCTAAAATCAGGAAACACCGGTACTTCTTCGGCTATTTCTGCGAGCGTAGAAAGATCTTCTCCAAAGGTGTCTTTATGCATTTTTCCTAAGGCTTCTTTGGTATTCATCACGGCTTTTCTGTTTAATTCTATTAATCTGCGGGCTTCTTCTGTAGGGGCATTTTGGATCATGTAACCATAGACAATGAGTAGCTCATTAAGTTCCATCATGAGGTTTCTTAGAGCATGATACAATTTCATCATTTGATACTTCTCCTTTCTTTTAAGGACTTTTTTATAATAATTTATGCAAAGTAGGTGAAAGGGTGACAAGGCATAATTTTATTTGTTTTTTCAAAGACTAAAGAAATAACTGGAAAGGACGAAAAAAAATGGAGAAGAACTTCTGGCAGCACATCCGGGAGAAAATCTTAAAGATAATTACTTTTGAGGAAGGAAAGTATCGGGAGGGCTTTGTACTGGTGACAGAGGAGGGGGAATCTGCTGAAGAAAAGGCCCAGAACAAACCGGAGAGAAAAAAACAACATCAGGGGAACACGAACACGAAGGAGAACAAGCAAAGATTAAAAAAACCTTTAAGAGCAAACAAATTCTTGTTAAGTCGGAAAAAACCTCAGAAAAAAGATGAAGAACCTTTTATGCTGGAAAAACTTTTAGTGAGCCCTAGTTTAGAGACAAACCGAGGTTATCTGGAGAAAATTTATTCACTCCCTAAAAATAAAGATATTATCCTGCGTGATTTTTATATTGCTTTGCATCCTCCTTTAAAAGCCTTTATCCTCTTTATTGATGGTCTTAGTGACAAGGAGATTATTAATAATGCTATTCTGAAATCCTTGATGGTGCTTTTAGATGACAAGGAGAAGGCGGAAGAAGGGAATTTAGCGGAATATATTAAGGAACATTTACTCCCCGGGCATGATGTGGCAGTTTTAGACAAATATGCCGAGATTCTGGATCGGGTTAATTATGGTAATACGGCAATTTTTATGGAGGGTTCAGCCCGCAGCTTGGTAGTCGAAACGAAGGGTTGGGAACGGCGCACAGTTGGCCGGCCGGAAATAGAACAGGTAATTATGGGGCCACATGAGGCCTTTAACGAAACCTTACGTAGTAATACGGCCTTAATTCGGAAGGCCTTGCGTAATGAAAAGTTAATTACCGAAATGCTGAAAGCGGGTTCACGCAATAAAATTGATGTGGCCATGATGTATTTGGAGGATTTGGCGAACCCGAAGTTGGTGGAAGAGGTAAAGCGACGCATTGCCTCTATTCAGACAGATTATGTAGGCGTGTCCGGTGTGCTGGAACAGTTTATCGAAGATGCTCCTTTGATGCCTGCCCCTCAGATTTTGACTACGGAAAGGCCGGATAGAGTAGTTTCTTTTCTGGTGGAAGGACATGTAGCAATTATTGTTGATGGAGGCCCCCATGCTTTGATTGTACCGGCTACTCTTTTTTCTCTGTTACATAGTCCGGAAGATTATTATTTACGGATGCCTTACGGTAATCTTTTAAGGCTTTTAAGAGTTTTTGCTCTTTTTATTGCGATCTTAACTCCCGGTATTTATGTTTCTATTGTTACTTTTCACCAGGAAATGGTGCCGACAGAGCTTCTTTTGGCAATTGCAGCTTCACGTGTTACGGTACCTTTTCCTACTATTTTTGAGGTTTTTGCGATGGAAATTGCCTTTGAATTAATTCGGGAGGCGGGGGTAAGAGTGCCGGGCGTAATTGGGAATACGATAGGAATTGTCGGTGCGCTTATTCTTGGTCAGGCGGCTGTGCAGGCGGGTATTATTAGCCCAGTTTTAATTATTGTAATTGCCATTACCGGTTTAGCTTCTTTTGCTATCCCCAATTACTCTATTTCTTTTGGTTTTCGTGGCATCCGTTTTATTTTTACGATCATGGCCGCTTTTTTCGGTTTTTTGGGTATTTCCGGATGCTTATATTTGTTATTTATTTCTTTAGTCAGTATGAAATCCTTTGGGGTGCCTTTTTTAGCGCCGATTGCGCCCCGTACTAAAACAGGACCTGATGTAGTTATCAGGGGGCCGGTCTGGTCGATGGAGAAGCAGGTAGATTATCTTAATCCTTTGGATAAATATCGCCAGCCTAACATTAGTCGGGGATGGATTAAAAAGCCTCGGGGAGGGAGAGGAAAATGAATAAGGTTTATATCGGTCATGCTGAGGTAACAGCTTTAGTAATTATCATGATTGGCGCAAAGGCGGTTCTCGGTTATCCCCGGATGGTAACGGAATTCGGTTTAACCGCCGGTTGGCTAATCCCTCTTTTTAGCGGTTTTATCAGCATAGGATTCTGGCTAATGTTAATCAAGCTCTTGGAACGATTCCCTGGCAAATCTTTGACGGAAATTACGGAGCTTACATTTGGACCGCCCTTAGGACTGGGGCTAAATATGATGGTGTTTTTCTATTTTTTGCTGGGAACCGGTAATCTTTTACGGCTTTTTAGTGATTCCGTTATTCTTACCATTCTTACGGAAACACCGATCAGTGCTATTGCCATCTTCTTTATTCTTACTGCTTGGGTTGCGGTTTATTATGGGATCGAAGCTATCTCTCGCAGTGCTTATATTTCGGTTCCTTTTCTTGTGATAGGGGTAGTGGTAGTTTTGCTTGTGCTTTATCCTTATTATGATTTCAAACAACTTTTACCGGTGATGGGTGCAGGGATATTACCTCTTCTTAAGCAGAGCTTTTTGGGAGTTTCTTCTTTTGGTGAGGTTATTTCCTTGGCGTATTTAGTGCCTTATTTTTCTTTTGATATGGCTAAATTGAAAACAGTGGGGATTTTTAGTATTAGTTTTACTGCAGCTTTTTTTGCGGCCATTGTGATAGTGTATTTAATGGTCTTACCTTTTCCCACCAGTACAGAGACATGGTTGCCTGTTTATCAATTAAGCAGAAGTATTTTTTTAGGACATTATTTGCAGCGGGTGGAGGCGATTTTTGTAATTTTTGCAGCCTTTACAGCTTTTTTACGGATTTCGATAGGGTTATTAATAACAGCAATTATTTTGAGGGACACTTTAAAACTGCCTTATGTTCATCCCCTTTTTCCGGCACTTTGCTTATTAATTTTTAGTCTGGCTTTTACTTTTACCGATATGATGCAGACTGTGAGGATTGAGGCTTTGTTTAGTATGGTTTATGGATGGACGATTGCGTTTGCCTTACCTTTTTTAACTTGGGTAATAACGTTAATTTTTAGGAAAGGGGAAAGGCGGATTAAATGATGTATAAACGAAAAGCAAAAATATTTTTTTTGATGACGGCCTTTTTACTTTTGCTTCAGGGATGTTGGGGAGCTCAGGAATCTGATGAGTTAGGCTATATCTTGGTTATGGGGATAGATAAGGGAGAA
>DHPU01000054.1:8443-9662 GCA_002407935.1 Peptococcaceae bacterium UBA5356 | reverse complement strand
GAAAAAGCAACGGAAGTTATTACCGTTGAGGCACCTTCTCTTTTTGGAGCTGAGGAGTTGGCTAACGCGTTTGTCAGTAAGCATTTAACGATGGTGCATAATACGGCAGTAATTGTTTCCGAGGAAATTGCCCGTGAAGGATTGAACAAATATATTAATCCTTTGGTACGAAGCAGGGAATTACGGCGAACTAATTTTCTGATGGTAACTCAAGGGAAAGCGGGTGATTTTATTAAGCAGAATAAAAACCTTATTTTTGAAAAGTACCCCTCCCGGCAATTTGATATTTTTATGGCTACGGCTTATTTAACCGGTTTTATGCCTTCTGCGAATATTCACAGGTTTTACCAAGGGTTGAAGTCGCCGGGAAGACAGCCAATTACTGCTCTGGTTGGTATACAAAAAAGTGAAGAGGAAAAGAAAGCTGAAGATGAGAAAGCTGAGGACAAGAAGAATAGTACTACTCGGGAGAAAATTGAAGGAGGAATGGCTTATTTACCAGGAGAAATTCCCCGGGAAGGTGGAAATAAAATTGAAATGATAGGGCAAGCAGTTTTTAAAGGGGATCGCTTAGTGGGATTCCTAAATGGCAAAGAAACGCGTTATTATCAAATGGTGACCGGGGACTTTGGACGGGGTGTTTTTACTTTCCCCGATCCTCAGGAGTCGGAAAAGAATATAATTGTGGTAGAAATAAAAAAAGGACGCAGTCCTGACATTAGGGTAAAAATTAGTAAAGATAAGCAAAGGGAGGAAGAAGAAACACTAATTGAGGTTAAACTCTTTTTAGAGGGAGAGATTCTTTCTATTCAAAGCGGCCGTAACTATGAACAGGGAAAATTAGAACAGGAGCTGGAAAAACAGTTCGGCGAATTTGTTTCACGGGAAGTTACCAAGTTGATTCATAAAACTCAGGAAGAATATGCAAGCGACATTTTTGGTTTTGGGGAATATACCAGAGCTCATTTTTGGACTTGGTCAGATTGGGTTGCTTATGGCTGGCTAGATAAATATCCTCAATGTCGAGTCAGCGTACAGACGGTTTTTAATATCAGACGGACGGGAATGATGAAGAAAACCGCCCCTTCCCATTCGGAAGGAGAGTGAGAAAAATGAATATCCTTATTTCTGATTTTTTGCTTTGGTTGATAGCCTTTATCATTAGTTTTTATACATGGAGCTATGCTTTGTGGTTACATCGGCAAAAAAAGAAACGAGG
>DHPU01000054.1:5030-8283 GCA_002407935.1 Peptococcaceae bacterium UBA5356 | reverse complement strand
TTTGTACTTTTTTTTGTGCATTAATAAATATCCTCTTTAAAATTCCATACGCGTTTTTGAGTCACGGCAACGATTGTTTCTAACATTGGGGAAGAGGCCAACCGAATATGCCGGTAGCATCCCGAACTAACCACATTAGAGCCTATGAGTTTAAAAAAAAGAGTTAATAGAATGTAAAGCTATTTTAATCCTTTCCGGCATTTTTTGCAGTAACCGTAAATCTCTACATGATGATTAGTAGGAAGAAAGTCGGTATCGTTTTTAATATAAGTTTCCAGTTCCCCAAAAGGGCAAAAGGGCAGGGGCTCTGTTTGATGGCATAGGGTGCAAATCATCAGATGATGGTGAGCGCCATGATTGATTAATTTATATTTTGTCCCCTCCTGATAAATAACTTTTTCGATCAGGGAGTTTTCGACGAGAATTTCCAGATTTCGATATACTGTGGAAAAGTTAATCTTGGCGTTTTCCTTTCTGACCAGGTCATAGATTTCGGCCGCATTAAGAAGCTTATTATGGGAATCCGTAAAAATTTGCAACATAATTTTTCGTGCCGGAGTAAGCTTTAACCCTTTTTCTTTAATGGTCTGGCATAGAGTAGCAAGTTGTTCCTTCATCATGTTCCTCACTCCCTCCTTTTTTAGGGGATATTAGCATTTTCCGAACAAGGAGCAGCAGTAAAAGAATTAATACGGAGGTAAGGATAATTGTACCACCCGGGGCTAAGTCCAGATAAAAGGAAGAGGTAAGCCCTATTAACACAGAGAAGATACCGAAAGTAACCGCCCAAAGGAGCGTTTTCTTAAATCCCCGAGCGAGCAGCAGAGCAGCGGCCACAGGGATTACCATAAGGGAAGAGATTAGTAAAGCACCGACAATTTTTAAACCTAGGGCAATAACCATAGCTGCCAGAAAAAGGAGCAAATAATTAAAGCGTTCTACGGGAATTCCGGCTAGACGTGCTCCTTCTTCGTCAAAGGTAAGAAAGAAAAATTCGCGGTAGAAAAGAAGAAGAATTAAAAGGGAGAGCAATGCTAAAAAACTGATGACGAAAATATCTTGGTTGGTTAAGGTAAGAATACTGCCAAAAAGCAGCCCGGAAAGACCGGTGTCAGAAGTTTTGGTGATCCCTATTAAAATAACGGATAAGCCAAGACCGGCAGACATTACTATGGCTAAAGAAAGTTCCGCATAATTTTTATAGATGATTCTTAATTTTTCCAGCAAAAAGGAAATAAGTGCGGAAAGGAAAAGCGCAAAAGGAAGAGGACTAATCTCCCATAAAAGTCCTAGTAATACACCGGCTAGAGAGACGTGAGCCAGGGTATCTCCCACCATGGAAAGACGGCGCAGAACTAGGAAGATGCCGATAGTAGGGCATAAAATCCCGACAAAGATTCCCACGATAAAAGCTTTTTGCATAAAAGTATATTGTAATATTTCCGGCACTTTTTTACACCACTTTTCCTTTTTCTTTCCCTTTGGGTATTTCTTTGACCGTTTTATTATTTACGAAGAAAATGCGCGAGGCATAGTCCAGTACGGGTTCTACATCATGGGTTACCGTAATAATAGTTAACCCTTCCCGATGCAAGTCAGCTAATAATTGGTAGAGCTCTTGCTGTGCCTGTATGTCCAGATTATTGGCAGGTTCATCTAAAAAGATAATTTCCGGATGATTAAGTAAAGCTCGAGCAAGAAAAACCCGCTGTAATTGTCCTCCGGATAAAGCTCCCAGTAAAGAATCCTTTTTTTCGCTCAGTCCTACTTTTTCCAGAGCTGCTTTACTGTTTTGTTTTATATCCTGCTGTTTCCCGGAAAGCGTTAAAACTTCCCAGACAGTAGCAGGGAAGCCTTGATTGAAGGCCGCTTTTTGGGGAAGATAACTTAAAACAGGGGTTCTTTTCTGAGCTGTGCCGATTATTTGGCTAGTCCCTTTTTGAGGCTTCAATAGACCGAGCATGATTTTAAGTAGGGTAGTTTTGGCGGAGCCGTTTGACCCTAAGATAACGATAAACTCACCTTTTTGAATTTGCAAGTTAATTTCCGCTAAAATAGGTTGCTCTCCTGAATAGGCAAAAGTAACGTTTTTTAGCTGAATTATTTGTTCGTTCATGGTTGATACTCCAAAGCCTGCTTAAGATTTTCCAGATTTTCTTTCATGATACTGAAGTAATCTCGACCATCTTCCAAGGCTTTTTCCGTAAGACTCCCCAGAGGATTAAGCACCAAGATTTTGGTATTGGTTTCCCGGGAGATAGTTTCGGCTACTTTAGGGCTGTAAAGTGCTTCAAAAAAGATATATTTAATTTCTTTATTGTTAACGAGCTTAATAATTTCTTTAAGAGTACCGGGCGTAGGTTCTGCTTCAGCGTGTAACCCCATGACGGAGATCTGGTTAAGGCCATATTCACGGCAAAGGTAGCCAAAAGCTTCATGGGTAACTACAAGGTCTTTTCTTTGACAAGAGGTGAGAGTTTCTTTGTATTGTAGATCTAGTTCTGTCAGTTGTGCTTGCAGAACCCGAAAGTTTTTTTCATAGGTTGCTTGCTGCTCGGGGTCAATTTGCACAAGGGCTTGCAGGATATTTTGTCCTATTTGCCGGGCACAGGCAGGACTTAACCAAGTATGGGGATCCACCCCTTCGTGCTCGTGTACGGCTTCGTTTTCATCATGATGCGTAAAGGACGCCTCCAGTTCAGTCTCTGAGCTGGTTTCCATTGAGACGGTTGATTCTTGATGGTCATGCTTAATCAGGGTAATCCCGCGGCTGGCTTCCACCATCAGGAGAGGGCTTTTTTGCATGGCCTTCTGTAGTTTTTCTAAATATGGTTCCATTCCGGCGCCGTTATAAATAAAGAGGGAGGCTTTAGTTAATTCTGCCAGTAGTTTAGTGGACGGCTCAAAAGAATGAGGCTCGATACCTGCTGGTGTTATATTTATAACGGTTACATTTTCCCCGGCAATTTTTTTGGTAAAGTCATAAAGAGGATAAATGCTGGTATATACTACCGGGCGGGAAGAGTCAGGAAGAGAGGGCCGTAATGATAAGCGATCCTTTAAGGCACAGCCGGTACTAGTTATCAAGAGGGATGTAAGGAAAAGGGACATGAGTATGAAACAAATAATTTTTGGGGTAATTTTTGGGGGTATAATTTTCATAAGAGTTCCTCCTAAATGCAAAGAGTTAGCATTTGCATTTATATTATACCCTGCTTTTCTTTTAATAAGCAAGAGAGTGTACTAAAAAAAT
>DHPU01000054.1:0-4911 GCA_002407935.1 Peptococcaceae bacterium UBA5356 | reverse complement strand
GGTTAATTTAGCTAATCATGAAAAAACTGTCCCCTTGTTATTTCTTTAGGGGACAGTTTTTTAACTCTTAAAGTTTAATTTATCTGTTCATTTCAAGTAAGGATTAGGATTAATCGGGTTGCCGTTTTTCCTTACTTCAAAATGCAGATGGGGACCGGTGCTCCAGCCTGTACTGCCAACTTTAGCAATAGTTTGTCCTTTCTCAACCTTTTGTCCGTTGCTGACCAGAGTAGCCGATGTATGTGCATAGAGGGTAACGATGTTACCACCGTGATTGATCATAACAGTACGCCCATATCCGCCGCTCCAACCTACTTGAATTACAGTACCGTTATCGGCAGCGACAATTTTTGCTCCCCTTGGTGCGCCAATATCGATTCCTGTATGCATTTTGTTCTTTTTGAGAATGGGGTGAAGGCGCATGCCATATTTAGAATTAATTTTTGTATATCCCGGGGTAGGCCAGGTGAATTTTCCGGTTCCTATGTATTGTTCATTATTTCCCCCGGTTTTTTTCCGGATTTCTGTCGCAATAAGGCGAGATTGTTCTTCCAATTCATTTAAAGCCCGTTCAACTTTTGCTCTTTCTGATTGAATAGATTTATATAATTGTTTTTGTCGGGAACTGGCGATGGCGAGTTCCCGTTTTTGTTCATTTTGATCTTCTTTTAAGGCAGCCAGTGTTTGTTTTTTCTTAAGGACAAGTCCCCGCTTATCTTTAATGCTTTTAATTTTCGCTTCGGTGTTTTTAATCAAGTCCTTATTATTTTCAGCCAAACGGCTTAATAAATCCCAACGAGTGAGGAAGTCGGTAAGACTGGTTGATCCGAGCAGTACCTCCAGAAAATGGACGTTACCCTGTTCATACATGGAAAGCACGCGTTTGTGCAGAACTTCAGTATTGGTATTTAATTCTTGCTGCTGTTCGTTTAGTTCTTTTTCCAGAATGAATAATTCTTTTTCCGTTGTCGAGAGTTTATATGCAGTAGAACTTAGTATTTTTGAAGTAGTATTCAACGTATTATTTAAGGACTTTAGTTCTAAATAAGTTTTATTTTCCTCTTTTTTCTTTTGATTAAGGATATTTTGACTTTCTTCGATTTGCTGTAAGATTACATTTTGTTGCTTTTGCAAGTCTAGTCCAATTGCAGTTGCACTAGAAAAGATACCGGTAGTTAAAAATAAACATGTTGTTATAGCGGTACATTTCATTAAAACGTTTAATTTTTTCACGATAATTTCCCCTCCCCAACATAAACTTCTTTCGACATAAAAGAATTAATTCCTGCTTCTTTTTGTAGTTTTATAATAGAAAAACATACCGGTAATATTAATTACACTTGAGTAGGTAAGGAAGGGAGCTTTTTATTTTTTTTCTGTTGTAAAAAATTGTAGTAGTTTAGTGATATAACCGTTTTTACCTAACCAGGCAAAGCAAATAATAATTACTAAAGCGATAACATAGTTACCGATAAGCTGCCAGATTGTTAAAAGATGTAGTTGCAGAGGGGTCAGTTGATAGCAAGACATTAAAGCATCAGACCAGCTTTTTCCTTCGCCAATTTGGCATAAGAGGTTGCTAAAAAGCTTATCATCTTTTTTTAGCAAGTATCTAAAAACATTTGTATACCAATTTTTCCCTAATAGAAGAGCATCTCCGAAGGTAATTAGTTCGTTTTCGGAAATAGTGTTCCAGCTAGACCCGTACCAAGAGCTTAAAAAATAACGATGAACCGGTATTCTGGTGCTATTTGGCGAAAAAGGAGTAGGGGTATAGTACATAAAAAGTACCCCTTGGTAATCTTTGATAAACTCATGGTTTTTTCCCATAAAGATAAAAAGGGGACTTTTGGCTTTTATAGGCACAAAACCAACTTCTTTCGCTATTTTTAAATAGCTTTTGAACCATCCGTAAACTTTATTTTGTTCGTGGCGTGAATAATCGGCCAAAATAAGGTTTGCTCCATCTAGGATAAAGGTTTCGCTTTGAAAATTTTCATCTAAATAAAAAACTTCTTTTTTCCCCGAAGTTACTTCATGTCCGGCATAGTCTGTTGCTTTAATTTCATAAAAAAGCCGTTTAAAAGGGCCGGGAGCTGCAGTAAAATAAAGAGGTTCATAAGTATAGTTAAATGGCTGCGTGGGTAGTTCTACTGTTTCTTCTTGTTCTCCTTCCCAGTGATAGTACAGGGTAATTTGGGCTATATCACCGTCTTTATCGGTTAGATGACTTTTAATATTAATTCCTTTGCGCGTTTTATTAGTGTCGGTATATTTGATTGTTATTTCGGGAGGTGATAATTTAATTTTTTCAGGGGGAAGTTTAGTGATCAGCCAAGGCTGCAGAAGAGGATGAATCTGTAGGTCGCGGATTTGGCTTAATAAGGTTAATAATTTACCAGGATGTTGATTAGATGCTTTGCCTAGTTCCCAGTAGGCACGTGGATATGGTTCCTCATAATCCACGAGGTCGGAAAAGAGGGAAAGAGCCTTTTTGGAAAGACCGGCTTTTTCAAGATAATAGGCTTGTCCAAGTTTTAACAGCCTTTTTTCTTCAGTATTTTTCGCTTCACGAGATATTTTCTCCAAAAAAGCAGCAGTTTCCAAGTTTTGTTCTTGAGAGGTAAGCTCGAAGAACTGTTTCTGCTCAGTGGCGGAGAGCTGGTTCTGCCAGGAATTGATTTCTGCCTG
Source organism: Peptococcaceae bacterium UBA5356 (assembly GCA_002407935.1). Classification (GTDB taxonomy): domain Bacteria; phylum Bacillota; class Peptococcia; order DRI-13; family DTU073; genus UBA5356. Next base: position 2,220 of record DHPU01000054.1, on the reverse strand, counting down.
TAGATTAGCGGTGATGAGAATATCCTCTTTGGGTTGCTGGAAGCCTTGTTCCCAAACGAGGGAATCCCCCTGAAATTGGTACTTACGGGGTGTAATGTTGAGGATTTGTCCGGGATGGGTATCATGAAAATTAAGAGTGAGGGAAAAGGCGGGAGAAGCATTCGCCCATAAGGCCGATTTAGCAGGATTAAAACGATAGCCGGTTTTAAACACCCCCTGTTCGTTTGTTTCGTTCAGCAAAAGATAACTAGTTTTAAGGGTGACCTCTTCTTCAGGATTAAGTTTCAGTTCCCAAACGTAGGCGTTTAAAGAGGCATTATAGTTGGTTTTTATTTCTTCTTCATTGCCGTAAACTTTTAAGGAAGGACTTAATTTAGGCAATCCTATTTTTAGTTTGATTTTTGTTTTTCCGGGATTAACTAAGGAATAAGCACCTAGAACAGTAGTCGTTTTTTCGGACCAATCCAGTGTTATATTTTGTTTGCGTAATTCGATTTTCGTTTTGCTAAGTGGAAAGATATCCTGTGGGGAACTTTCCGAAAAATTGATTTCTTTAATACTTGCAGCGGTATTTTCAATACCTGCGGTGGTGTTTTTCGTAATATTTTCCGTAATAGTTGTTTCGGCTAGAACCAGGGAAAAAGATGCGTCCCCAATCCCACAGCAGAAAAAAAGAACGAGAAGAGAAATGAACAATTTTTGCCTTTGCACAATGCAGCCCCCTTAATAATTATTATTAACCTAGAATTATTAACCTAGAGTAAATTCATCTTAATTCTAATAGAAATTAGTAATTAGGTAAACATGAAAAAAATTTATAAAAAAACCGGAATTTTGGCAAAAGCCCTTGACAAAAGAACTATGGAATAAATATAATGTTTTAAATATTACATTTTACAAAGCTAAAGAGGAAAAGAGGATTTTAATTTTGTAGAAAATGAGGAGATGAAAGTGCACATGAAGGAATATAAAGTTGCAGTTGTGGGTATGGGTGCCGTGGGAAAAGAAATGGTTAGTATTTTAGAAAAATCCAGTTTACCTATTTCCGAATTAGTTCCTTTAGTAAGAAGAAATGATGGAAAAATAATTGAATTCCGTGGGAAAAAATATGTAGTAAACAGAGTGACTCCCGGTGTTTTTCAAGGGGTTGACCTTGTCTTGATGGCGGCTGGGGGAGATGCCGCGCTTGAATTAGCACCCATCGCTCGTCAAGAGGGAGCGGTGGTAATTGATAACAGTAGTGCGTTTAGAATGGATCCTCAGGTACCGCTGGTTATACCGGAAGTTAATCCCGAAGCGGCTCGTGAGCATCGGGGGATAATTGCTAATCCTAATTGCTCAACTACTCAGATGCTGGTACCTCTAAAACCCTTGCATGATTTGTTTAAAATCAAGAGGATTGTAGTATCTACTTATCAGGCTGTTTCTGGAACCGGCCGGGCGGCCATTGAGGAATTGAAACAACAGGCAGGGGCATATGTGGCGGGTAAAGAGCCTGAGGTGAAAGTTTATCCACATCAAATTGCTTTTAATGTCTTGCCTCATATTGATTCTTTTTTGGAAGATGGTTATACCAAGGAAGAAATGAAAATGGTGCATGAAACGAGAAAGATATTTCAAGATGAAGAAATTCTCGTTTCGCCCACAGCAGCCAGAGTGCCTGTTTTAAATTGTCACTCCGAGTCCATTAATATTGAAACAGAAAAGCCTTTGCCGGAAATTGAGCAAATCAAAGAGATACTTGCTCATGCTCCCGGAGTTAAAGTGGTAGACGATGTGCAAAATAAAGTATATCCTCTGGCCCTCAATTGTTCCGGTCTTGATGAGGTGCTTGTAGGCAGACTGAGGAAGGATTATACGGTTCCTCATGGTTTGAATATGTGGGTAGTAGCGGATAATTTGCGGAAGGGAGCGGCGCTTAATGCCGTACAAATAGCCGAGTTACTAGTAGAAAAAGGCTGGTTAAAAAAGTAATAATTGATAAATAAATATTAAAAACAAATAAATGAAAAACAAAAGCGGTTGTGTTAGAATTTACACAGTGCTTTTGTTTTTTTATTAACAACTAATTTTTATTTTTCAGCGTAACTTTTTGGCTTCATTTACGTTAATATAAAAGAACGGTGCACAAAGGAGGGAAGAAATGATTTCTAGTCAAGTTACCATGGTGGATGAAAAGGAACTTATTAAGAGGGTAAAGGTGAATAAAATGGCCTTCTT
>DHPU01000055.1 GCA_002407935.1 Peptococcaceae bacterium UBA5356 | reverse complement strand
TTCTAATTCTTTCTTTAAAGGCCGTAAAGTATAAAAGGGCTCCACCAGATCAAAATCCACTAAGGTAACTGGTCTTTGCCCCTGTTCCAATAACTGTAATGCCCGATTTACTGCTACTTCACTTTTCCCGCTGGCATATTCACCTACATAAGCTTCTATCTTTCGCTCTTTTTTTACCAAAATAACTCACCATCCCCGTCCCTTTCCTCAACAGAAAAATATGTTGTGCCTGAGCAGATACCGCAGAGAGCCTCCTTATAGAACGAAGAGGTCTCAACAGAAAAATATGTTGTGCCTGAGCCCGTTGCTTTCGTAATACAGCTAAACAGACTTAACGAAAGCGAAGTAATAACGCAAAGAGGCTGACAGGACGTCAGCCTCAGCCCGAGCCAGCACACGGACGTGCTGTCGAGGGCGGTTTGCTTTATCCTGAGCTAAGTTCTAGTCTGTTCTGTATGCAGAATCGCAACGGCGAAGGCACACATATTTTTCCTCTATATAAACAAATAACTTAACACCGCAAGCAAAATCAGCCCGGGAATACCCAAAAAACCTACCCCTAACACGCTCACAGGGTTTATCGGTAAATGAAAGCCCAGATACAGCCCCACAAAATTAAGACCAACCAAAACCAATAAGGCTATCCCACATTTGATAAACAGCTTGGTTATAAATTTGATCGGACCTAAAATTAAACGGACAATCAAAAACAAAACCAGCAATAATAAAAGCGTAGCCAGAATAACCCCAACTTCCATTTTCTCTCCTCCGGACTTCTTTTTCTACGAATCTACTTCTTCTTAAAATTACTCTACTTTAATAAAGATACTTCCAAGAAGAATTATATGCTAATATTGTATGTCCTTAAATACCTTTTAGAACAAATATATAGTACGAGAAAATCCGGCAGCAAGAAAATCTCAGATAAGTCAGATAAGGTTATTATTTAGAATATGGTTGACCTCCTCATGAACAACATTGCCCTTCTTCGCCTCTTTTAAAAGAAACATATATTTTCTTTCCGTAGCCTCCATAGTATAAATAGCATGATCAATCAACTCCGGCTCCTTTACTTCATTAAAAAGCATCTGAGCCTCTTCCCATTCTTTCCGTGCCTTTTCCACTAATGTCAATAAAGCATATTCTTTTGTCTGTTCACCCACAACAGGTTTTTTTAATGCACCCAGTTGACTCCATAAATGACCAAAATTGTGACCTAGTTTGTCCCAAAAAACCTTAAAAGAACTGAGCTTACCCGCTATTTTTGTTAAATTCCCGTCCATACGGCAACACCTTCTCCCTTTCCATTTTGTGGTTTATTAATAATATTTTATCCAGATGCTGCTCATTTTATGACAGTCGTATAATAAAAAATCCGATATATCAAAAAGCAGGATGCACCAAAGTGCACCCTGCCTAAACAATATCCCGTTCACTCTATTATCTTTATTATCTTTATTATCTTTATTTCTCCGGTCCTCCTTTTACGAAAAGGTTCTTCCCCCATCAACCAGAATGAATTGCCCCGTAATATAACCGCCGACATCACTAGTCAAAAACAACGCTAAACCAGCAATATCATCCGGGCCACCAATTCGCTTAAGAGGAATCTTTTCCAGCAGCTCCCTTTTAGCTTCTTCCGAATATACCCCTGAAAGCATGGGAGTCTCAATATTACGTGGCCCGATAACATTTACATTAATATTATATTTTGCCAGTTCGCGCGCCATCGCCCTAGTCAAGCCAACCTGACCGGCTTTGGCCGCAACATAAGGTGCGCCGCCACCGGTCCCGGTTATAATTGAACCCGAAGAGATAAAAACGATCTTTCCGTAATTCTTTTCCATCATCTTTTTCGCTACCGCTTGAGCAATCAAGAAAGTCCCGTGCAAATTAACCTCGATTTGGTCTTTCCAATCTGCATACGTTAATTTTGTGAAAACAGTTCTAATTCCGAACCCAGCGCAATGTACCAGTACATCAATCTTGTGCTGTTTCTTAAAGATCCCCTCTACTACAGAATTAACTTCAACCTCATCTCTTACATCCAAATGCCAGTATTCTGCACGCAGTCCCTCTTCCTGCATGGAAAGAGTAATTTGTCTTCCCTTCTTTTCGTTTCTCCCTAACAAAAAGACTACTGCTCCCGCCTTAGCATAAAGCCAGGCTGTGCTTTCCCCAATGCCGCTGGTAGCTCCTGTTACTAATACAACTTTGTCCTGAAAAGATATTTCCATACTAATCTCCCCATCAGCAAAATTCTAAGACTGCAAATTTCTAAGGCTGCAAAACGACTTTAATGGCTTCTCCGCTTTGCGTTAATTCAATCCCTTTCTTTATTTCCGCCAAGGGTAAAACATGCGTAACATATTTTTCAGCAGCCAAACGCCCTGAGGCAATTAAGGCAAAGGACTTATAGTTTTGTAAATGATCATAGCCAAAGTGTCCTAAAAGCATCAGTTGATTATAATGAACAAGGTTGGTGTCTATCTCCGTTAATTTCCCCGGAGCAACGCCCCCAAAGAAAACAACCTTGCCCCGCTTGGCGGCCATCTCAATAGCTTGTTTTTGCGCATCCGTCGAGGGATTAGCGGAAATTATCTTTTCGGCACCCCAATTTCCAGTGATCTCTTTAACCCTAGCTACCGGATCTTCGTTTTTAGAGTTAATTAAATAATCGGCTCCAAATTGCTTTGCCATCTTTAAACGAACCTCCGACTGCTCAACCGCAATTACCCGAATCGCGCCCCTCAGTCTCGCCAGTTCAATATGCAAACAACCAATCGGCCCAGTCCCAATCACAACAACTGTATCCCCTAAGGTAACATCGGCATTTTCCTGACAAGCATAAACAGAGGAGAGTGGTTCTGTCATTACCGCATTCTCATAAGACATATTATCCGGTATCGGAATAATTTGCCCTCTCTCAATAATATCCTTAGTGATCACCATATATTCAGCAAAGCCACCGGGGATAGTCGTCCCGGGAACAGTAAGATTTTCGCATTGACAATACCACCCATTCTTACAAGCAGCACAATCAAAGCAAGGCACGGTGGGCGAAACATAAATTCTCTGACCTTCTTGATACTTCGTTACTCCCGAGCCCACCTTCACAATATCTCCGGTAATCTCATGCCCCAAAATCTGCGGATAAGTGATCCTTTTGTGACCGTTAAAAATCGTCCTTATATCTGAGCCACAAAGCCCTACGGCCTTCACCCTAATCAATAATTCATCTTGTCCGCATGCCGGAGTTTTTACTTCTTCAATTCTTAAATCATTGGGGCCGTGTAAAACAGCTGCAATCATTATCTTTCATCCTCCATTTCCCAAGTAATCGTTGTCTTATTCTTTTTTGTGCAAAACCTCAAGTATTTGTCGCTCAAGTTCAGCCTTACCTAACCCTGTCAAATAGCCTATGCCAATTAAACAAGGAACACCTAGATCTTTTTTCAAATTAGTAGTTGTCAGTACTAAGTCAGGTTTTAAAGCAACAATATCCTTTTCTAAATCAGCATAAGATGTTTTTTTAATCGTTGCTTCAATATTATTTTGTTTAAGCAACGTATCCAACTTAGAGGCCACTAAAGTAGATGTAGCAATAGAACTGCCACAGGCGCATATAATGGTATAACGCTTACCCATCCTTTTCCCTCCTCATCGTTAGTTATCGTTAGTTAAGATAATTTATTAAACTCAAAACAGCATCGTTATTTTGGTGATAACCTCTTGAATTAAATAGGCGAACCAATAAGAACCACTTACAAAGCTTGAAATAGCAGTTGTCCCTTCCGGAATACCAAAGCCTATTTGTCTGGCTAAAGTTGTTACAAAAGGAGACATCGCCGTTGCTGTCCATAATACGGCACAAAGTGTGACCGACCCAATAATCAAACTCCTAAAAATATTACCTCTAGTGAGAGCAACTGCAACAACTGTCATATACACTATGGCAGGAAGGTCGGCTAAAGGCAGGACTTTGTTTCCGGGCAACATCACCGCAATTAATATCGCTATAGGAATAAGCAATACCGCTGTGGTTAAGTTGGCAGGATCACCCAACATAATAGCCGAATCCATCCCAATATAAACCTCACGATCGGAAAATTTATTCTTCATAAATTCACTGGCGGCGTCCGCAATCGGCACAAGACCTTCCATCAAAATAGAAACCATTCTTGGCAAAAGTACCATTGATGCGGCCAACCCCATTGCCGTCATTAATACTGTTTGGTAAGGCATCCCCGCAATAGCCGCTAAAACTGCACCCACAGCTAAACCAATCATCATCGGTTCCCCAATTATCCCAAATCTCTTTTGTAAATTACCGGGACTCCAATTAATTTTATTAACACCAGGAATCCTATCCAAAACCCAATTTATAGGCAAAGCTATCAGTCCGGCACTTTGCGTAAAGACATGAGGAATAGAAACACCAGGAATTTGAAAATAGTCATACATCAGCTTCTGTGTTTTATCAGCTAAAATTAACATAATACCCATCACGATCGAACACGTTAAAATAGCACTCCACATACTACCGGTACGATAATACGTGATTTGGCCTAATAACATAACACCCCAAAAATTCCAAATATCCACGTTAAGTGTTTTCGTCCATTTCAACATCAACATAAGGAAATTTACAACAAGAAGCGCAAGAGCCAGCAAAGGAGCTATTGTTGATCCCCAGGCAACAGCTGAAGCAGCAGGCCAACCCAAATCAATGACGGTCAATTCAAATCCTGCATTTTTAACTAGCGCTTCAGCAACAGGAGCGATCGCACCCCAAAAATACCCAATCACTATATTAATACCGGCGAAACCAATGCCGATTGTTACGCCAGAACGAAATGCCTTGCCAAACCCCAATCTAAAAAGTAACCCAAAGAGAGTAATAATAATTGGTAACATGACTATTGGTCCTAATGACGTTAAAATAGAAAAGATCTCCATAACTTTTTCCCCCTCTTCTTTTAATTACTTGCTCCCAGTCTATCCTCCAATAGTTTTTGAATAACCTGCGTATCTTTTATTATGAGCAGATTTTGCAATAACGATTCATCTTGAAATGTCTCCATCATTTGCTGTAACATGATTAAATGATCTTCTGACCCTTCTAAAGCTAGCATAAGAACGACAGATACCATAATTTTTTCATCCGGTTCAGCCATAGAGCATACCTCTATGGGATTAGGCAAAATAGATACTGCAATCGTCGATTCCAAAGATAATTTTGGATTGCTAGGATGTGGTATAGCAATCCCCACGGTAGGGGTAACTTGTAAACCGGTAGGAAACTCCTTTTCCCTTTCCAAAACCGAATCCCAATATCCCGGTTTAACCTTTTTCTCCTTTTCCAGCAAGCCGGCTAAATGCTTAAAACAATCTTGCCAATTTTTAAAATCCTGTCCAGTTGTAACTAAAATAGAAAATTTCATGATTTTCCTTCCTTTTACAAAGCCGTATTATGTCTCCGTTTTCTAGCAAAAGTACTGGATTCAATAAACTCCTTATGCTAATTTGATTTAACTGTAAATTCGCCCTGCTTTTTGGCTAACCACCCCCTTTACTTTAACCTGTCTCGTGTTAGCTACCGTATCCCCCCTTTTCTTACTCTAGATATAGTTTTTTTCCTCTTCCAAGATTTCCAATATTTTAACTGCTGTATAACTGTCCGTTATTAAAGCATCAATTAAACCGCTTCTTACCGCAGCTAAAATGGCATGGCTTTTATATACTCCTCCGGCGACCGCAATTACATAATCAATCTGCTTGGCTTTCTCCGGTTCAATCGTCATTAATCTATCTACTATCGGGCCTTGAATAATCTCCCCCTTGCTATTCACCATGTGATTAAAAACGTCTCCTACTACCCCTTTTTCTCTTAGCCAATCAATATCTTCCTGGGGGAATCCTCCCGCCAAATTAAGATTTGACCTTAATTCCGGATACCAACTGCCAATACCCACCAACGCAATCGTAATTCTATCAAACAAATCCACCGTTTGCCTAATCCCCGGCTCTTCCAACAACAGCTCTTTGACTCCGGGAGACTGCACAAAAACAGGGACAACAAACATCGATATTTCGGAATTTAATCTATCGCTTAACATATTTAAAATTTTCATCCCATCAATTGTATTTAATTGCCCTAAGCCCCCTGCGATCTGTACAATATGAAGCCCGCTAAAACTTGTTTTTTCCGGTAAAGCCTTAATTACTTCCGATACTGTTGTACCACATGATATTCCCAACATATCTCCATCCTGAAGTGTTTCCAACAAAAATTTAGCCGTTCCTTTACCCAATTTGCGCATATTAGCCTGAATATCATTATCTACACCTTCAACTACAAGAACTGCTTTTAATCCTAAGGCGCTTTCTAAGCGTTCTTCTAAAAAAAACAAATCCTGTGAAGGGGAAACAATCTGGATACGGATAATCCCCTCTTTTTTGGCTTTATCAATTAATCTAGCTACTTTAAAACGTGAGATATGCAGTTTTCCGGCAATATCCGTTTTAGAAAGTTGCTGCTGATAATACATTTTACAGATCTTAATCATCAATTGTTGTTCATACATCACACTTCACTCATTTCTTTGTCTGCTCATCTGAGCACCGCGTTCTCATTTGTGCTTGTTTACCTTTATAATATACTTTTCGCTTTCTCTTCGTCAATCGTTTGCAGTAATAAAAACAGTTACTGCCATCAAAAAGGCGCAAAAAAGGCGACAAAGGGAAATCATCCCTTGTCGCCTTTTTTATATCCTCTTCTGCTCTCAAATTTCTCTACGCCCCGAAATAGCCCTGCTCAGCGTTGCCGTATCGGCATATTCCAAATCCCCGCCCACAGGAACGCCATGGGCAATACGGGTTATTTTTAAGCCCAGCGGTTTCATTAATTTAGAAAGATATAGAGCCGTTGTCTCCCCCTCTATATTAGGATTCGTCGCCAGAACAACCTCTTTAATTTGTTCCTGCTGCAAACGAACTAAAAGCTCTTTTATTTTTAAATCTTCCGGCCCTTTCCCGTCCATAGGGGAAATTCTCCCTTGTAACACGTGATAAAGCCCTTTGTATTCCCTCGTTTTCTCAATGGCAATAACATCCTGGGCATCCTCCACAATACAAAGCTGCGTCTGAGCCCTTTGCTCATCTTGACAAATCCTGCAAGGTGTCACATCCGTTAAATTACAACAAACAGGGCAAGTCGTGATCTTCTTTTTTACATCCACAAGAGCACCGGCAAAAGCCTCTACCTGCTGCTGCTCCATCTTTAAAACATAAAAAGCCAGCCGTTGAGCTGTTTTCGGCCCAATCCCCGGTAAGCGGGCAAATTGTTCAATCAGTCTCGTCAGAGATTCTGCATATTGATACATCATCTTCGCACAGCTCTCAAAAAAGCCCGGGTACTTTAAGACCGCCCGTGATTTTGCCCATTTCCTGAGAAGCTAGCTCCTGCGACTTACGTAAAGCTTCATTGAAAGCCGCTACTAATAAATCTTGCACCATTTCTATTTCCTCGGGATTAAGAATTTCCGGATCCAGCGCAATTTCTTTAACCTCTTGTTTGCCGGTCATGACAATTTTAACAACGCCTCCACCTGCTGTCGCTTCCACTGTCATCTCTCCGAGCTGATCCTGTAATTTACCCATATCCGCCTGCATCTTTTGTACCTGCTTCATCATCTTGCCCATGTTACCTCCACCAAAACCCATCGCTTAAATACCTCCTTGTTTTCAATTCTCAATCGACACAATCTCCGGTCCAAACATATTAAGGGCTTTCTGCACAGGATCTTCTGTTGCCTTCTCCTCCCGTGCTTCCTCCTCCAATAAGCAGAGAACCCCCATTTGTACTCCCATAACCTTTTTCAGTGCTTTTTGCACTATTTTCTTATTCTCCCCTGCTTCAACATTCTCCTTGTGAAAAGTATACCCTTTTTTAAAGAGTAAAACTAGTTCGTTTTTCTTTATTTCATAAGGCGTCGCCTCTGTTAAAAAAGCATGCAAGGTTTTTTTGGAACTATTGATTAATTCCATAACCTGTGGCCATTTTTTCTTAATCTCGACTAGTGTAATTGCCCCCACTTGCTGTGTTTGACCTGCTTCATCTAGCTGGTCTATCTGTTTTGTTTTGTCTAGGGGCTTTGCTTTTTCTACTTGCTCTGTTTTATCTGCTTGCTTTACTGGCTTTACTCTCGAAGCTTGCTGTGCTTGCTCCCTCTTCCCGATTTGCTGTGCTTGCTGTGCTTGCTCCGTTGCTCGGGATTCCTGCACCCGTCCTGCTCCTCCTACTTGCAGAGTTGACCGTAGTTGTGGCTTTGCTAACTGTACCTGTTCCTCCTGCTGTGTTGGCTGATAAATCAAACTGAGCAGAGCCGTTTCCAGCACAATCCGTAAATTCTTAATCCAACGGCTTTCACTTTCCAGCTTAGCCAAAAAGGCAAGAGCACGGGTTAACCAGGGCACCCCCAACTGTTTTCCTTGTTTAATCATCCGCTCCATTTCTTCCGGATCAATAAAAACTAATTCTGAATCACTACCACAAACCTGAAGTAAAAGCAGATTGCGTAAATATTCCAGTAAATCTTTCAAAATCTGCCCCGGCTCTATGCCTTCCTTTAATAACTCATTAACATCAGAAAGAGCCTGAGCTGTCTCCCCATCTATAACCGCTTGCATTAAAGAAATTAAAACCTCATTCTTAACCAGCCCTAGTATTTCATAAGTAGTTTGCAGTGATAGCTCCTTCTTATCGCAACAGGACATACATTGATCCAACAAGCTGATCGCATCTCGCATCCCACCCTCCGCTTTTTTCACAATGAGGGAAAGCACTCCCTTTTCCGCCGTAATTTCGTACGCAGCCAAGATTTCCTGCAGCCTTCCCTCCATGTCTCGGGGAGTTATCTTCTTAAAATCAAATCTCTGACAACGGGACAAGATGGTAGCTGGTATTTTTTGCGGTTCTGTAGTCGCTAGAATAAAAACAACATGAGCCGGCGGTTCCTCCAGCGTCTTTAACAAGGCATTAAAAGCTTCTGTGGTCAGCATATGCACTTCATCAATAATATAAACCCGATATTTACCTTGACTCGGTACAAAACATAACCTTTCCTTTAATTCCCGAATTTCCTCAATTCCTCTGTTGGAGGCTGCATCAATTTCCAGTACATCAAGAGAACGCCCTTCATTAATATCGATACAGTTAACACATTTATTACAAGGCTCTACGCCCTGAGGATTAAGACAGTTTACTGCTTTAGCCAGTATTTTAGCCGTACTAGTTTTGCCCGTTCCTCTGGGACCGGCAAATAAATAGGCATGTGCAATCCTGCCCTTTAACAAGGCATTACGAAAAGTTTGTCTGATCGGGTCTTGCCCCACTAAGCTCTCAAAATCAGCAGGTCTCCACTCCCTGTATAAGGCTCTGTAAGTCAATGGACTTCCCTCCTCCCTCCTTATAAGCATACACAAAAAGCCGCCTGCAAAGCAAGCCGCTTTTTTAATAATTTTCCATAAAGTATTTCCCTAAAGCAAAAGTGAATTAAAATGATCGTGCACCTGCTTTCGAAGATAACCTTCCAAGCGTTACTCCGGTAGTTAGTTCAAACTAGGCTTCCCTACGGCACACGAAAGTTTTTGCTTACCGCTGCTTCCTTCCGGCTCTGACGGGGTTTACAAATTTCCATTGCGTAGGACCCAATCCTCATTACCACTTGCCGAAGCCAGACCTTACAAGGCTATTCCTAGAACAGGAATTCAATCCCGCTATAGCGGATTGCGGGTTACAGGGCACCGCTACCTCCCCATCTAGCACGATCAAAGCTATAATCTTTTTTTATCTTTTTAATCTTTTTCTATAATATGTCGACATATTTACATAAAAACACATTGCAAAAACACCATGCATACATTATAAAACATGTATACTTCAATTGCAAGGCACATCAAGAAATTTACATAATTGTTATATATAGATCGCGTTATTTCCTTTGAATTTATCATTTAATTAAATTAAATATAGATTACGTTCTTGTGGGAAGGGTACTGTTTTGCAAGCACCCTTAATCCCATTTGTGCAAGCCTCACAACCATTGATACGCTTGACTTTCACGATATTCAAGTAGCAATTCCTATTTCATGGGTCTTATCACGGATTCAATGAAAGCAATTTCTTCTTTCGTCAAACCGTATTTAGCATAAAGCTCTGTATCAGTCCATGATTTTGAAAAGTCTTGTTTAGGAACATAAGAATAAACACGCTTCGGCGAGTCTTGAGTGTTTTTTTGAAGTAATACTAAAAATCTGAAGAAATTGCATTTCACATAAGAAATGCAATTTTCGGCTTGTTCTTTTGTATCAAAAATATCAAGCACTAAATAAGTTTCAGAACAGCAAGAGTCGGGTTCTGCGATAAATGGTGTTGCTAACATCATATATGGAAATGTTCCTCTTTCACCATATGCCTTTGCACAACAAACTTTATACTTATTTATCCATTCATGATTTCGTTCAATACATGAAGATTGTATATATCCATTATTAGGATAAGCATATATGAACACATCTCCACCTGTCTTTTTTTCATGTATCCCATCAGGGTTAGTCGATAATCCAAACGGTTTACGAGAGCTAACGCTTTCACTAAATGAAATTTCATTAAACGCTGAAATCTTTCGCAATATCAACACGGCTTCATTAAAACGAATAAATGTATCGTTTCCTTTTTCAAGCAAAGGTCTGACCATTTCAGTTTTCATTCCGTTACGATAAAGCTGAACATTACAGTTATCATTGTACTGACTATCCCACAAGAAATAGCAAATGCCACCAGATATATCAACGCCCGGAAACACATCTGTAGAATCAAAGAAATCGATAAGTTTACTGACTCTTTTATCATTAAGCATACTATTTCTAAATTCATCTAATCCTTTGCCACCAGAATACCATCTTGCAGGCATTATCATAGATATATAAGCAGAATTAAGTCTCTTCGATTGTTCTACAAAATGCTGATAAACCGGGCTTGCACTTGCCTTATTACCACCGTCCATAATTTGATAAGGTGGATTTCCAACTACAACATCAAATTTCATTTTTTCTACTCCTTCCTCTTTCCAATAAACAGGGTGCAACACCCTATCTATAAATTGTTTTGGCCTGTTTTTTAACGTATTGATAAGATCATCGAAATAATAAGCATTTACCGGAATTTTTTTATAGCCCACCAGCGTACGCTTAGTAATGGCCTTTGCCATAGGTGTTTTGCAAATTACAAATATATTCTGCCGTACTGTTTTATTCCAGAGTTCCATCTGCAATGCATCGTCCAGTTCATCTTCGCTATATTCAGCACATCTGGAGCGAAAAATGCTGTATGTAATATAGAGCGGGTACAAGCCGGTTTTTGAGTTAACCTCTAAATTTATTGCATTTGTATTTGCAAGTGTATCTTTTGTTACCTGCCCATGATCGACAAATCTCGGCGATTCCAGTAAATTATTATGCCCCTCGTCAAAAAAATCATAACCGCCCAAACAGTCGCTCATATGCATATTAACCACACGCCAGGGAGTAAGTACCGTTTCCTTGTCCGGATTTTTAAAGCAGGAGAACAATGCGGCAATTTTTCGTACACGCTCTATCGGAGAAAGCTCGTCCGCACTTTTGACGGTGTTGCGGATTTTCCTTCCAGCAGCAACAAATATTTCTGCATCATAATATTTTATAAAATCCTTGAATTTATCTTTTGTAACACCAGAAGGCATAAATTCTTCCCAAGAAGAATCATCTACAATATCAACAAGCTTTTCCATCGTGATATCTTCATCAAAATCAATATCCGCTCCATAAATCAAAAGGGGTATACGAATAGAAATACCACGCAAAATGGAAATAGCATTGGCTTTTTGTTTTTGCTGTTCTTTGATTCTATTTAGCTTTTTCTCTTCTTCCGGAGTACGGTTTTTCTTTGATTTCTTTTCAATTCGGGCGATTTCCTCATACTCCTCATCGGTGAATCCCTGCTTGTTGATGTCTATTTCCTTTGTCTTAGGCGTAGCTTTCGATGTGCCGATAATTTTCTTCAGTTCATTGAATTTTTTAATATCAATTGCGTCTAACCTCAGTAATTCATCATTATATAAATTTGTGTCGTCAAAGCCATTTTGAACCGCCCTTTCCGCATAAGCACGTTTCAGCTGTTGCAGTAATTTGACAGTGTCATATTTTTCCATAACAGTACCTTCCACAGAAATAACAGGGCAGTAGTTTAAAAATTCGCCCATAATCCTTTTATCGGTTTCGTTAGCTTTGCCGACTTTCGTGGAGAGAGCTACGGCTTCGGCAACCATCTTTAATGTTCTGTCTGGGGCAAAGTCGAAAATATAGCTGCATCTCTTTATTTTCCCGTTAATATTGCAAGGGGATTGCACACGAAAAATTGTTTGCAAATAGTTTGCGGCCGATGTAGAAAAAGAACCCGCAAGCATAAATACAGCAGTCCATTCCGGCACTGTAACGCCGGTAGTCAGCCTGCCGCAGGACAAAGTAATTGTATACTCATCTTCCCCGGCGCGGTCAATGGCCTTACGAACCTTTTTAAGAGCGTCCTCATACTTTTCTTCTTCATCCCCCTCGCCGGCAACATTGACGATTTCAAAAGTTCCGCTGCCGAAAATCGGATGGCTTTTTAGCATTATGCTTAAAGCTTTCGCTTCCTTGACCCCCGGAACCATCCATAAAGAGTGTCTGAATAATTTACGGTATTCTTCATTTGAATAAGGATAGTGACTAGTATTGTCTTCTTTTGTGATCAAATCAAGAAAACTTCTGACATCAGCTTCATGATAAAAATCACCCGCTTTGCTGCCTAAAGTAATAGGAATACGGTCTGATTTCAAATCGCCTGTCCACACACGGAAAAATTCTCTGAAATTGAAAGCTTTATCTTCCAATTCAACATATTTTCCGTCAGTGATTATTTTGCCAAGGTCATATGTATATATTTTTAATTCAGGCAGTTCATCATACGGATTGTGGTCTCCAAAATGCTCTGAATCCCATTCTTTTTTTGCTCCGCTGCTCCATTATATAGTCCCAAGTATAGATATTATCTTCATAATCACGCAAAATATTAAACGGGGTTCCCGAAAGAGCAAGAAATTTTGTTTCATAACCATTGTTTTCTTTAACGATATTCTTAATGACTTCATTGCCCAACGCTGTAGTAGTCCCTTCATGAGCTTCATCAACAATAATAAAATCCCAATCCAGAGAAAAAGCAGCGTTGTTTTTGTCGAATTTCCCTCCCACTGCATCAGAACCTCTTAAGTCTTGCATGGATGCAAAATATACAAAGCTTTTATCAAGAACTAATAATTGTTCAACGGTATATCCGCTGTTTTTGGAGCCGTAAACGTAGTTGCCCATACCGTGGAAAATCTTGCCGAAATCCTCATACCAACCGCTGTCAACAACAGGGCGATGCGTGATGATGATAGTTTTCTTGAAACCTGATTTTCTCACCACTTCAAGAGCACACAATGTTTTGCCGAATCGCATTTTTGCATTCCATAGCATTCTGTTTCCGCTTTTAAACTGTTCAATTGTTTTTTCGATAGCTTCTTGTTGCTCGGGTCTAAAAATGATAGATGTGAAGATATCTGATGTAGAATCTGACAAATTGTACTGGTTTTTCTTTACAGCTTCAATTGCTTTGAGAGCAGTTTGTAAATCAACTTCGAACCATTCTCTACTGGTCGAATTTTTGAGCTTCTTTTTCGGAAT
This sequence comes from Peptococcaceae bacterium UBA5356, assembly GCA_002407935.1. GTDB lineage: Bacteria > Bacillota > Peptococcia > DRI-13 > DTU073 > UBA5356. The sequence goes on along the minus strand of DHPU01000055.1, from coordinate 7,458 downwards.
TCCAGAGTTCTCTAGCACTCTATGAACATGGTAGTCACGGAAGGCCTTCAATGCTGGCTCCCCATTCTTATCCTTAACTGTGCGAATAGCTACTTCTGTATGCAATAGTTCTGGAGAAACGCCCGCGGTATTCGTATATTGCTTTATCCTCTTTTTTGCTGCTTGATTTAATATTCTACAGTTCGGTGATAAGTTATCAATAAATTCATCTGTCTGAATGGTAGTGTCACCAATTTTCAAAAGGTCTTTATGAGATTCATCCCTAATTTCAAAGATATATATGAGTTTATACTCAAATGCAAGTCCAAACAAATTATCCATTATTTTTCTCCTTTCAGTAAAGAAACGTATTCTAAAATTACCTTGGAACGCCAATCTTTAATCCGGCAGTATATCCGTTCGGGCACATCATCCATAAAATCAAAGAATGAAAGTTGTTGCATCCACTCTCTCATATCACATAATGGTACTGTGTATGTGATTCCATCCATTTGCCATATATTCCAAGAGATAATAGTCGCAATTCTTTTTATTTCATTCAAGCTTGGTTTCCGGTTAAACTTATATTTCATATTGTCTATGAACGTATACAGCAAATTTTCACGGGCTAGAAGTAAATTGTCACCCTGATATTCATATGCATAAATGCTTTGATACGCTCGTTCAATCCATTTCAACCAGTTTGTTTCATCATCAACATTTTCATTTATAACCCGCAACTTACGATCTAATAAACCAATTCTACTTTGAAGTTTAATTGCCTTTCCGGTGACAGTATCATATCTACTAACCAGATAAGGGGCTTCTCCACAAGAAATCTCCATTCTTCGGACGTCAACATAATCTTTCCATGTTTTTCTTTTTATGTTTGGGAATAAAACTTTCTCCTTGTTAACGTGCCAAGACTTGTACCTTTGTATATTAAATACATTTTTTCTATTAAACCATTTTTCATCTATCAGGTTGTTCTGCTCATTACAGATCCAAGATGGAGTAAATACCTCCGCTTTTTCTCTTGTTCTAATGCTTTGTTTTGATAGTGCTTTTGCAATTCGAGGCTGTATAACATTATAATTAACGCCTGTTATTAAATTGACTTCAATTTCTTTATTAGCACTATGCCGATCTCCCAGTTTTGAATAATCATTAGTAGCCCAAATAATATTTCTATTTGTAGTTCTATCTTTTAAAAGGATATCGAGCACTGAATATCCATACTCAAGAATATCCTCCTCAATAATATCTATATCAACATCTATATGCACTATAACCCTCCTCATGTAATTATATGACAAAAGTGAACACACTGTAGGAGATATGGCATTTTAAACATTTTTTATCCCTAGATAATTACATTATTATCTGATACAAAATCCAAAATATCATCCACACCACAATTAAGTACTTTGCAAACTTTCCCAATACTATCAAGAGAAACATATTTGTCTCTTTTTAATCTTGTTATAATATTTGCACTAAAACCTGCTTTCTCCGCAAGTTCTGCGTTAGTGATTTTCTTATCTATCAAAAGTTTAAATAGTTTGTTGTAGCAAACGGCCATAAGAATAACCTCCCAAAATGCTTATAAACTTAACATAAGCTTATCACGTAAATGTGAATATTTCAACATAAAAATGAATGGTCTTTCGTAGAAGACTGTCTCTGCGGAATTTTTAGTTGTAAAAGTGGGGAATTTGTTTTGCAACTTTGTCCTATTTAATTATGCAATAAACGTCAAAAAATACACCATAGGTTACGTTTTTAGATTGTGATCTTTTCATTAAAAAAACACCTCTCATTTGTTTTATTTTGATAGGTGTTTTTGTGAAACGTGTGTATGCAAATCAGCATAAAATAGGTATACACGTTTACGTGTTATTTTTCGTGTTGGTAAATTTATCTAAAAGCCTGAACTCTTACTGTACGTAATGGCGGAGAGAGAGGGATTCGAACCCTCGGTAGAGTTACCCCTACACACGCTTTCCAGGCGTGCACCTTCAACCAGCTCGGTCATCTCTCCTTGCGGTCTACTCAAGTATGATACTTGAATCTTCTTTAATTGTCAAGATGCCGTTGATCTCATTCTTCTTCTAAAATCTCATAACTCCCGGCGACAACGGGCATATTTAAGCTAGCCAACACCCTTTCCAATAAAACCCCTTCCCTGCGCGGATATTCATACCCATAACTCGCCCTAATTGCAGTGGTAATAAATTGAACCCCTCTATCCAAAGCGATCGGCAAACTGTCACCCTGTAATAAGCTTCCGACAATCACGCTGGTAAAAGCATCCCCTGTTCCCGGAAAATGTGCTGGAATATAGACACAACTTACCTTCCAAAACCGGTTATCCTGCCGATCATACGCCATTACGCAAGTATTTTTGGCCGCTTTACAATCAGGCACACTAGTAATAATTACTATTTCCGGCCCTCGCTCGGCTAATCTCACCAGCCAATCCTTAATTTCCTTTTCGGAAATCTCCTGCCGATACTTTTCCTGCAATAAAAATGCCGCTTCGGTAAAATTTGGGGTGATGATATTGGCTTTACTAATTAATCTCCTCATGTTGATGACCATTTTCTCATCCATTGTTTCATATAGCTTGCCGTCATCCGCCATCACCGGATCAATCACAATCAGCGGCTTATTCCCGGAAAAGTCCTCAATAAAAGCAGAAATTATTTCGACCTGCCTGGGTGAACCCAAAAAACCGCTGTAAATACAGTCAAACTCTAACCCGAGCGTTTTCCAATGTCCGATAATTCCTTCTAATTGCTCCGTCAACTCCACAAAATAATAGCCCTCAAATCCACCTGTCTGAGTGGACAAAAGTGCCGTAGGCAAAGAACAAACCTGCACCCCCATCGTGGACAAGATCGGGATAACAACAGCCAGCGAGGATCGACCAAACCCCGAAAGATCATGCACCGCCGCTACCTTTTTTACCACTGATTTTCTCATGAGAAATACCCTCTTTCACTAAAGATCTTAGAAATATCTCACCGGCATTGCCCCTCTTATTTCACATTATACACCATCTTTTTATCCTTGGTTTTTAATTATCACACACTTTTAATTTAAATATTATGAAAAAATATAATTTTAAAGAAGGATTTAAGCAAATTGTGTAGAATATTATAGATAAAGAAAGAAAAAAGGCAAACAAATAGAAAATTCGATAAAGGCAAAGCCATCGAAAGATGGCGGCGCAAAACTACAGGGGCTAAAGTGTTACAACGCTATGCCAGCCAGTTGCCGAGTATATACCTGGAATAAATGTCACTCGACAAGGGCGAGTGACTTTTTAAATTCACTACCATAAAAAAATCGACAAGGGCAAAGCCATCGAAAGGTGGCGGCGCAAAACTACAGGGACTAAGGTGTAACAACACTATGTCAGCCAGTTACCGAGCAAGGCCCCTCACTGAGGGGGATGTTTTCTTCTCATTAACTGGCCGACGCACAAAGGGGGCGTCAGTAATGAAAAGAAGTCAACAAGTGGTGGTATTTCTTATCTTCCTAATCTCCATTGGTTTTGTAACCCCGGCTTTTGCGGCATACCATGTCTCTTTTGTTTCCGATGTTGCCAGGATCACTGCTCCTACCGGAAACGGCCTCAGTTGCCAAGGTTACGTGAATATTGAAGGGACTTCCAAACTGGAGCAGATTTGGTTATGTGTCAGAGGCCCGGCAGACGAGGTTACTACTTATCCCGTCAATGTTATCGAAAATGCTTTTCAATACGAACTAAGTTTACGATTTGGAGCCGGAACATATACGATCTGGGTAGGCGATAGCTCCGAACATTTTGATGGTAATATCCGCTTCGAAGTAACAAACACGCTGAACGCTGATTTGCGTTACGCTGCACCTTCCGCCTATGTAGACAGCAAAAATGAAATAGTAACCCAATTAAGCAGCTCCCTAGTTAAACCGGAAATGACCGATAACGAAAAACTGGCAGCTATCTATCAATGGGTTACCCAAAATATCGCTTATGATTACAACGCCTATAAAGAACAAGCTAACATCCTTAAACCAGCCAGTGTAATTATTCAGGAGAAAAAAGGAATGTGCCGTGATTACTCCTTTACCGTTGCTGCCTTAGCCAGGGCCTCCGGCCTGGAAGCAAAAATCGTTTATGGACAAGCCCGCAACGGGGAAAACGGCCGAACCGAATATCATGCCTGGAACGAAGTTAAGCTCAACGGTAACTGGATTTTCTTAGACTCTACCTGGGATGCAGGCTATGTAAAAAGCGGACAATTCTTCCGCTCCCCCCAACTGAAGTTTTTCAACATGGAGTCAAAAGGCACTTCCCAAACTCACCAGGTCGAAAAAATAACGTTACATTAAATACTCTCAATAAATAATCTCAACGAACTTATCACCCCCCTTAATATACCTTATTCTCCTTTAATTTCTTTATCACAGAACACCGCCCGCACCACTTGGCGGTGTTCTGTATCCCCTTTTACACAAGTAGTTAAGGTCAAGGCGGTATAATCACAAGACTCAATAACACTCCAGTCCTCATTCTTCACTTGATAAACTTTGCCCACCCTGTATCTATAAACATAACCCTCATATTCCAGCAGAATGATATCTCCGGGAGCTAAACGGTGCAGATTACGGAAAAAAGCCCCGTGCATCGTTCGATGTCCGGCAATTGCCGTATTTCCTTCTCCCGGATAGGCCGATTGTTCATACCAGCCCAATGCCTTTTTTAAAACAGCTTGAGATGTTCCCGGAATAACAATGGCAGATACATCAATAGTAGGGATTTTTAAAAGAGCTTCGGTAAACTTCCGGGGCTCTTGATTTTGTTCCGTCCCTTCCGCCCCCGAATCATTTCCTATCGCCGGGTTTTCTGCCACATCTTCTGTTGAGGCATTTTTATAATCAGCCCATTTGTTGTCCTGAATAGTCCCTGAATAAAGATCAGTAAAAAGGGGATAAAGCAATAGCAATATCCCCACAACAAAGATTAAAGTCCCTTTTATTTTTCTCCACTGTTCCTCTTGCATCACACATCACTCTTTTTTATTTATATTTAAGCCAACTGCCATATGCCACAAGAGACATTCCTAAACTGACAAACAATCCTGTGCTACCTCCAGTATTCGGTAGTTTCGGTTCTGGTTCAACCGGTGGTGTAATTGGCTCAACAGGCGGAGCGGGTGGCGTAGGTGGTGCGGGCGGTGTAGGTGGTGTTGCAGGGGGTTCCTCGATGGGAGGGTCAATCGGTTCACTAGGGGTAGAACCTCCTCCTCCTGAAGATTTCCGTTTAGTCGTAATATTTACTTCTTCTTGCGCCTTCCGAACCTCTCTATTATCATTTTCTATTAATTCGGCCGTATTAATTAACGCATAAGTATTGTTATAGCGAGCCGAACTATTCGTTACCGTTACTTGGTAAGACTTAGTGGCTATGTGTTTATCACCGCTTTTTATTAAATCCTTCTCGGTAATTTCCCAAGGAGCAGTGAGTTCTCCCGTAATCGTAAAACCATCCGGCACATTAAAACTATCCGTAACAGTTGCCGTACGATCAACTGTTTTTTCTTGTGGTGCCGTCGGTAAAGCGAATTCCTTTCCTAAATCAATTCCGGCCGCCTTACCCTCTTGCTGTTTATAATTGGTCACCGTAGCCTTAACTGCAACCTTGTATTCTGCTCCTGCAACAGCCTTAAAGTCAATACTATATTCGTACTTACCTGTATTACCTTCTTTGTCTGTCGTAAGCTGCTGCGTAGGTACGATTTTTTGGGTAGCTCCGTCAATAGCCTTATAGCCGGTACCCTCTTTAACCATCACTTGCACATTAAGCTGTAAATTTTGAGTGGGCTCATTACCCGTGTTTTTCACCGTAATGAGACCTTTAACTCCCCGAGTTTCCGTAGAATCTTTCGCCAAAGCTCTTGTCGCCGTTAATTTATAATCAACCGTCTTCGAGCTTCGGGAGGTAAATCTTAAAGAATCAGGGGTAGCTTCCTTGACAATGGTCCAATCATAAATAGTTCCTTTGTTCCAGAAACTAGTTGCGGCAAGACATCCCTCTAACGTAATGCCTTTAGCCTCAGCCGTAATGCAAACATTCGCTTCAGCCGTGCGTTCCTTCTTGGTATCGCTTTCCGTAAGTACCGCCGTGTTTTTAAGTGTATATTCTTTTCCGCCTTCCGCACTAACATTAGTTACCTTCACTTTATAAGACTTAGTGGCTATATCATTATCTCCGCTTTTCGCTAAATGATCTTCCTTGATTTTCCAAACTCCGTCTATTCCACCCTCTAGCTTAAACCCAGCAACATCGGTAAAATCGTCTACCACATCTGCTTCGCGATCTTCTATTGTTTCGTCCGGTTTAGCTTCTAACGCAATTCCCTTTTCCGGATTAATTCCATAGGCAATTCCACCATGATTGTCATAATTAGTCACCGTTACCTTCGCAACAACCTTATATTCTGTGTTAGCGTTAAAAGCATAATTAATGCTGTAATCATACTCACCTTTTGCACCTGCCGCAAGCTGATTCTTAGGTGTAATTTGCTGTATGGCTCCATTGATCGCCTTATATTCATTACCTACCTTAGACATTAACTGTACCGCAATCTGTAAATCCTTCGTTGCTTCCGTACCATTATTTTGAACAGTTATGCTTCCTTTAACCCCTTTGTTTTCCTTTGCTTCACCTTTATTTAAAGTACGGGTCGCCGTTAAAGTATAATCTACTTCCTTCGTCTCACCCGTTCTCAAGATCAGAGAAGTAGGATTAGCTTCTTTGGCAATGGTCCAATCGTAAGGGGTCTTTTTGTTCCAGAAGTTCGTTGCTGTAATATCTCCCTCTAACTTAAGGCCTTGAGCCACAGTCGTAATGCAAACGTTCGCCTCAGCCTGGTGCTCCTCCTCAGTATCACCTTCCGTAAGTACCGCCGTGTTTTTAAGCGTATAGGTTTTTCCTTCTTCCGCACTAACATTAGTTACCTTCACTTTATAAGACTTAGTGGCTATATGATTATCTTCGCTTTTTACTAAATCCTTTTCTCCGATTATCCAAAATCCGCCTGTGGCACCCTCTAGCTTAAACCCAGCAACATCAGTAAAAGTATCCTCCACTGCTGCGATACGATCCACTGCTGTTTCGTCCGGCTTGGCTTTTAACGTAATTGCCCTTTCCGGATTAATTCCATAGGCAGTTCCGGTATGTCCATTATAATTGGTCATTGTCACCTTAGCAACAACCTTATATCCTGTGTTAGCGTTAAAATTATAATTAATGCAGTAATCATACTCACCTTTTGCACCTGCCGCAAGCTGATTCTTAGGTGTAATTTGCTGTATGGCTCCAGTGATAGCCTTATATTCATTACCTACCTTAGACATTAACTGTACCGCAATCTGTAAATCCTTCGTTGCTTCCGTACCATTATTTTGAACAGTTATGCTTCCTTTAAC
>DHPU01000034.1 GCA_002407935.1 Peptococcaceae bacterium UBA5356 | reverse complement strand
GAAGCGCAGCAACAAATTTTTTTTTAAATAACATATCTTAACCTCCATATTCAAGCTAATTATTTTTAAATTTTTTCTTCCGAGAGCAGTCAACACTCATATTAGGCTCAATATTCGCATTATTTGACTTGCCCGAGCTTGACCAAAAGTTCCTCTGATACTATTTTCAGGGAGATTCTGTTTGTTTTTAGCCAAATTGATCATTTTTGACGATCTTTAATCAGCGTATATTCATACTTGCCTAACAAACTAATAAATAGTTGTACAATGGCCTATACGGCTTGTCCTTAATACCCTCTATCACACTCCTTTCTAAAAGTTCTTTCGATTGTTTTATTCCTACTGAAATTTGGCAGGAATAAGTTTTGGCTTTCCAGAATTTTCTCCCTTCTATTAAATACATTGCGCATAATCTCCAAAATCACATGCATTTTTAAAAGTTTTCCAGGCAATAAAAAAGGGAGCCTTGGCTCCCAAAACTTATATGATAATCACGCATACGGAAAAGGACCCGTTAAATAAACCGGCCCATTACCTAATCATAATCCTTCGAAAATAAACATGCTACAAAGGATACAGGATCGAATATCGGAACTCTCTTTTAGTCAGGCATACATGCATAAACATAAATGCTGGTAGTATATTTTAGCTTTCATATATAGAATTTATTATTTTTTCTATTTCACCTGTTGAGATGTCGCCGCTTATGTTATAGACAATATTTAGATGACTCCAAATCGCTTGGGTTTGGTCAAGATTCTTAAGAATGTAATGTTTGATATTATTTTTTTCAAAAGCTTTCACCAAGTTTTCATCTTTTTCAAAGTTAATATCTGTGGTCGCGTTATAAGCTTCGTGATAGATGGTAAAGTCAAAAACAAGAGATTTATTATTTCCATCCTGGTAGTATAACAATATTTTCGTATTCTCTGTTCGGACATACTTCTCAGCATACTTAAATGTAAAACGATCAGGAACCCACTTCGGCAATAACGGCTTTGAAGGAATATCCTTCATGGCTTCCTCAACACTGTTATAGGTTTCTCTTTGAGAAATATTGGGATTGCTATTTTGCTCGCTCGGCTGATTTGGTGAAGACAAGTTGAAGGTATCTTTTCCCCATTTAACCATCGATTGTATCAGGTTGTAACCAATCGCGTCTGCTACTACAGATGACATAAAGAAAATTAAAATGAAGCAAGCTGCAATTTGAACAATCCTCTTTCTAGTTACAATTTTACGCTGGCTATTGCGCCATTCTCTATACTGCCGGTCAACATTCTGCCGCATGGCCTTTATTTTTTCTTCGGGAATATGTTCTTCATTGCCTTCAATAAGATCGATTGCTTTTACACATTCGTCGATGAGGTCAGTATCCATGTTGATTTCATCGGCTGACGACGCCTCGTATAATATCCGATACAGCTTTTCTTTCACAAGCTCGTCATTCTCCTTTTCGGAGACTATTTTTTTGATGATCTCTATATCACTGACGGTATCGGAGGATTTATTTGATTTCTGCTCCATGATATTCTCCTTTCAACTATATACATTACCCAGAACGCGGAAAATCACATGGTTTTTCCGGAATTTTTTTTAGGTTTCATTTTTTTCAAAATAATTACGGATAATAATCTTTATTTTCTTCTTCAGCCGGTAAATCCGGGTCGTCATAGCGGTAGCTGAAATGTCATGTTTCTTTGAAAGATCAGAAACTGATATATTGCGTTTATAATAATCTATGTACAGATTATATTCACTCGGATTAAGTTTATCTAATATCTCAACACAGAGTTTGTCCAGGTCGAGCGCGTGGTTAACAAGCTCCTCCAATTCATTATCCAATTCGGTCCAAGCATTTGCGATATTATCATCGATGCTTACTTCATGCCTTTTTTTAACATACATGCTTCGATATGAGCTGTTAATGAAATTACGCGCTGTTTTATATAACCACCCTCCCACATTCGGGTGTTCTTTTAATTTGGAAAGTTGTTTCCAGGCTTCCAGGAATGTATTTTGAGTGCATTCTTCCACAAAATCTGAAAATTGCTCTTGCCCCTTGACCAACTTTCTGCAATAAAGAGAAATCTGTTCAAAATATTTATCGCACAAATCCTCATAAAAAGCTTTATCGTCTTTGCGATTCCACACAAATAAATTCCTCCTTTTGCCAGATTTAGTTTGTTTTATGCAGCAGACAATATTTTACAGTGAGTTTCGATAAATATCGCGCAAAATTAGCCGAAAGTAAACGGAATTTTTTGCTAAACAGTAAATGCAAAAAAATTTTTAAGACAGTATGTGATTTAAACGATATAATGCAATGTTATATATAAAGAAGCATTTTATTTTCCTTATTTCTGAAAAAGAATACTTTGTTGGGGCTTAGAGAAACCTAGTGATTAATCCTACAATAGAATAATTATTAACACCAAGGGCAAACCTGTTGAAAAGCAGGGACGCAAAGCTACGAGTCTAAGTGCTTACGCATAATGATCGTCGGGCTGCCGTGTAGAGATTCTTTATGTAAACCTGCCCTTTAAGCGGCAGGATTTTTTTGTTTTAGGTTTTTATAAGGAAAAGGATAATTTATTACTTCGTATCTACTAGAGCTTTTACTGTGGCTTTTATAACTTTTAAATCACGCTCGTCGCACAAACCAAGCAAATGGGTCAAGTGTTCTATTTCGGCATTTGTGTGCTCATTCTCAGGGAAAAAAATTGCATCCGCAGATATGCCTAATTCGCGGATAAGCCGAAAAAGGAGACTATAACTGGGCTTTTTATTTTCGTTCTCAACAGACATAAGGTAACGGGAGGTTATCCCTAATTTTTCAGCTAATTGCTCTCGCGTAAGGTTATTGTTTTTCCGAGCTGTCTTAAGGATACTCCCCAATTTATCGAAATCATTGTGCATTATTAGTTCACCTCAATTAACAGTCTATAGTTCCTAAAAAGCAAATAAAACGATTCAACATATCTGTTATTAGGGGAACTAACAGGGCGCATTATTGGCAAAAGTTGTTTTTAGCTCCGCCAAATAAAAAAAAGTGAGTTTGGCGGGTAGCTTTCCATGTCCGCATAACACGAATATCCCTCCAAATTTACGGATTTAGGAGGGATATTTGTGTTTATCAGTGATGCTATAAAAAACCAGTTGCCGCTAATTTTAATTAGCGGCCTGGCCTAAAGAAGCCGATTTCCTTAACATTTGCTTTATCATCTTCAATATTAAACGGTTAAAAAAAGCCTATATTTTTTAACGGATCAGTGCGGTTGTTACGCAGAACTATCGGAACATAAAAATAGGGTATGTAGGTTCGTAAATGCTCATTCGGATTCTGTCCGGATGAGCATTTATTGCTATAAAGATATCTTCGCTTGCCGCTCTCCGCCTTCTGTTTTGGGTTTCTCAAAGAAATCAAAACGGAGGGTGGTAAATGAAAGTGATCAATTTAGAGGTTTTCTGTCTAAAAATCACTGTTCAAAAAAATAAATTTCAAGTTTTTGCCTGGAAGTTTGCCAAAATCCATTTTTCAAACGGGATAGTGATTGAAAGGGAAAAGAACACCGCCTTGCGGGTACGGAAGGAGGTGAACTCAATGGAGCTATCTTCTTCCCGACGGAAAACTATCCGGCACCAGTTTGACAGCTTCTGCAAAAAGGTATTGCGGGAAAAATATCGTGATTGTATGCGTGAAGCCCAGCGGCGCTTGCAGCATGAGATATCCTTTTCAGATCTGTCCCCGCAGGAATTGGATCAGCTTTATGTTATGGATGAATATTCCGACAGCCACCATTTCAGCGTGATGGGATATGATGTTGCGGTAAAGGACGATCTGCTCAGTACGGCGTTAGCCGCCTTACCCGAAACAAAACGTGACATTATCCTGCTTTCCTACTTCCTTGACATGTCAGATAAGGAAATCGGAGAAACACTGAACATGGTTCAGCGCACAGTCCAATACCACCGGACAAGCTCGCTCAGACAGTTAAAAAAATTACTGGAGGAAAAAGCTGATGATGAATAAGCGCAAATCTCTGGATACCAGCCTACTACCTTTCTCCGTTATCAGAATGGCGGCTGACGGCAACGTCGATGCAATCAACGCCGTGCTGAAACATTACGAGGGTTACATAGCCGCTTTGTCTACCAAGCGGTTTTATGATGAGAACGGGAACCCTCATTTATATCTTGACGAGGAATTGAAGCGCAGGCTGGAAACCAAACTTATTACCAAAATTCTTACTTTTAAGCTGGCCTAACCGATAGCCTGTACGGAGCATGTCCCTTTCCATGCTCTCCTTACAGGCTATTCGTGTTGTCGGTCCGCCAAAATTCACTGGTTGCACAGCGAATTTTTACAGGCTGACAAACACCTGACCGTTCCTTGACAAAGAAAGTGCGGCAAAATACCGTGCAGCATAAGGCAAATCGGATACCTTCGGCCTATACTGAGCCAGGCGGCGGGTGCGCCAAGACTTCCAAAGGGAACGAGCGATAACCACCGACGCTGCCAACAAGCGTGGCAGCTTGTGGGCGACGAGGTATAGGGCCGGTACAATGATACTCCCGTCCAGCCACAGTCCGAGCGCGATCAAACCGTCGCAGGCAATGGGGGCGGCTCTGTGAAACCCACAGATGGGGTAAAACTCCCGTGAGGCTGCGCCAACAGCCGTCCGATGCGCCTATATATTATTTGGTAAAGGAGGATCGTGTAAAAGGAGTTTCTGCCGTATACGCTATTCTGGTAAAGGGCGGTACGGAACTGTGATGCCGGAGCCGCCGGCAGGCTGGGGTATGCCCACACCGGAGCGCGCGGCAAATACGGTGGACTTAACATTAGAAGCCATGGGCTGGCTTTTGCTTTTTTTTAGCTGGAGCCAGCCTATTTTTGTGATGTGAATGCACTTATATGATTCTGGAGGTGACAGGGAATGAACCAGCAGGAGGCATACAAAACGGTTTTCAAAGAATATCCGGATATTCTTGATGTCGGGCAAATGAGTCAATTGCTTAGAGTGAGCAAAAAAACAGCCTATAAGCTGTTGCAGCAGGGCAAAATTGATTGTTTGAAGGTGGGCCGGGAGTACAAGATTCCAAAGGCCAATATCATTCAATATTTACGAATTTCAAAAGGAAATGAAGCAGGTTGATTTGAAAAAGGTGCAACCGATATAGATGCGGCTACTGACTATTGATAGAATATAACTGTCAATAGCAGAGAAAACGGCCGCAAATCAGGGAGGTTAAATAAATGATTTCTGGTCATCTGCAAGAAAAGAACGGGCGCTATTATATGGTGCTCAATCTGAAAAATGAAAACCAAAAATGGAAACCGAAATGGATTGCCACCGGGTTGCCTGCAAAGGGCAACAAAAAGAAGGCGGAAACCATGCTGCGGGAAACCATCAGGAAGTACGAAAATATGGAGGCCCAATCTCAAGGAAACGCTGAAAACCCATTGTTTTCGGACTACATGCTGAACTGGCTGGAGTTAATTCGTAATAGCGTGGAAGCAACCACCTTTACCTCCTACCGGCGAATCGTTAAATACTCCGTCGCCCCATATTTCAAGGAGTTAGACGTGAACCTTTGCGAATTACAACCTAAACATATTCAAGGTTATTACAATTACCTGATGGTCGAAAGGAAAAACAGCGCAACCACGGTCCGGCGACACCATGCCAATATCCGAAAGGCTCTACAGCAAGCTGTTAAAACGGATCTTATTCCTTCCAATCCCGCCGATAAGGTTGAAAAACCGAAGCAGCAGCCGTATATAGCGAGCTTTTACAATGACGAGAACCTGAATTTGCTTTTTGAGAAAGCTCACGGCACGAGATTGGAACTGCCCATCATCGTTTCAGCGTTTTATGGTTTGCGCCGGAGTGAGGTATTGGGTCTAAAATGGAGCGCGATAGATTTTAAGAACAAAACGATAACCATTAACCATACGGTTGCAGAGGTAGAAGATGATGAAGGCAAAAAGCATATTGTTCAAAAAGACAGAACAAAGAATAAGTCCAGTTATCGAACGTTGCCCCTTATTCCCCAGGTTGAAGAAGCATTGTTGTGGAAAAAGATACAGGACGATGAATACAGAAAAGTTTGCAGGCGTTCATACTGCAAAGACTATACCGGATATGTTTTTGTCGACGAATTGGGGCGCTTATTGAAACCGGAATATTTGACAAAAGGCTTTCAAAATCTGTTGAACAAGCATGAATTAAGGCTTATTCGTTTTCACGATCTTCGTCACTCCTGCGCCAGTCTGCTCCTGAAAAACGGCGTCAGTATGAAAGCGATACAGGAATGGTTGGGCCATAGCCACTTTTCGACCACGGCAAACTTTTATGCTCATCTGGACTATGACTCCAAAAGGGAATCAGCTAACGCCATTGGTGGAATCCTTCTAATTGCCGGACAGGATAAAGCAACAACCATAACGCCAAGCGAACAATCGGTAGCGTGAAGTTAATCCCATTGCAACAAAAACCAATTGCTTTTGGCAGCGCATTGGAGCAGCAATAAAAATGAGATTGCATAATCCACCCGTCAAGTACGATTACACAATCTCACAATTCCTGAAAAATGGTGCCGGTGAAGGGACTTGAACCCCCACTTAGTTGCCTAAAACAGATTTTGAGTCTGCCGCGTCTGCCATTCCGCCACACCGGCCCGTAATTTATGTTCAAGAGAAGAAAAAATCTTCCCTCGGACAAACAAAAGAATCACACAAAAGAATTTGTTTTCAACCCTCATACCGCAAGCTGAGGGAAAAGGCTTTAAATCGGGACTTTACCTTCCAAGGTGTACCATGACTACCATTGGATTTTGAGT
>DHPU01000007.1:14619-25069 GCA_002407935.1 Peptococcaceae bacterium UBA5356 | reverse complement strand
ATACTATGTATTTTCTTTTTGCGCGGATAATTATATAATAGGTAAAGACAAGTATATTTTAAGAAGGAAGAGATTTAGCGGAAGACCGAGAGCGGAGGGAATTTTTTGAGGTCACAATGTAAAATACAGGAAAAATTCAGAGCGGGTAAGAAAAAGTTTATAATAGCCTTGATTGCGGTAATAGTAGGATTGGCTATTATCTTTTCTTGTTTTTATATATGGCAGCAACAAGTAGATAAAAGTTCGTTTGTTCCAGTTGTAAAGGTAGCTAAGGTAAAAAAACAGGATTTGACGGCTATAATTCGGACTTCTGGAATTCTTCAGTGTATAAAGCAACGGGATGTAGCGGCGAAAACGACTTCGTTAGTGAAGGAAACCAGGAAAACAGAAGGTGCTAAAGTAACGATGGGAGAAGTTGTTCTTTTGCTGGATAACAGTCAGGCACTGGTTAAACTGGGCGAGGCGGAGAACCGACTGGCTGTGTTGCAAGGTGATTACTTACAAGCAGTGAGTGATAAGGTTTTTCTGATGACAAAAAGGGATGATCTCCGTAAAAATTTGCCGCGGGTAGAGGAGCTTTATAATTTGGGGGCTGTTTCTTTGCGAGATGTAGAAGTTGCTAAACTAGAAGTAGCTAATCTTGAAAATCAGATTGTGTCTATTAATTTAAATACCTTGGAAAGTCAGGTAAACAGAGGACGTTTAGCCGTTCAGACGGCCAGGGAACAATTGGCGGCTACGGTAGTCACCAGCCCTTTGGAAGGTACGATACTGAAAATGGCGGCAAAAAACGGTGAAGCGGTGCGCAAAGGCAATACGCTTTTTAGTATAGGTCAAACTGCTTCCTTAGAGGTAGTTGCTTCGCTTAGCGAAAAAGATGCCCTGAAAGTACAGAATGGTCAAGAAGTAGAAATTTATAGTGAAGCTTTCCCTGAAAAAGTGTTTAAAGGGCGTGTCTCTCAAATAGCGCCACAGGCGGAGGTTGAACAGACGGCTTTAGGCTCTGAAAATAAAGTAAAAGTGCAGATAACCTTGGAAGAAAAAGCGGAAGAATTAAAGCCTGGTTTTAGTGTGAATGTCCATATTTTATTGGAAGCTAAACCGGAGGTTTTAACTGTACCTTTGGAGGCAGTAACGGAAGTAAACGGTAAAAGTGTTGTTTTTGTTTATGAGGAGGGGTTGGCCGTTCGGCGAGAAATACAAAAGGGTTTAGAGAGCGCGGATTGGCAGGAGATAAGGGCAGGGCTAGCGGAGGAAGAAGAGGTAATCATTAGCTCATTAGAGCAAATCCAAGATAGTACTAAGGTAAAAGTTGAGGATGAATCTTAAGGGGATTGGTTTATGAAAAAAGAAACAACGTTTTGGCAGGGGATTCAACGTGTAGTGGTGAAGGTGGGTACTAGCACCTTGACTCATACTACGGGAAAACTTAATTTAGAACAGTTGGAACGACTAGTGAGGGAACTAGCTGATTTAAGGCATCAGGACATTGAGGTTATCTTGGTTACCTCTGGGGCTGTAGGGGCGGGGATGGGAAAACTGGGGTTAAAAGAAAAGCCGAAAACCATTCCTGAAAAACAAGCTTTAGCGGCAATTGGGCAAGGCATTCTTATGCATATGTATGAGAAGCTTTTTGGCGAATATGGAGAAGCTGTAGCACAGGTGCTGCTTACCAGAGAGGATATAACCAATAGAGAAAGATATTTAAACGCGCGGAATACGTTATTAACTCTTTTAAGGCTTGGCGTTGTACCGATTATTAATGAAAATGATACAGTAGCCTTTGAGGAAATTAAATTTGGGGACAATGATACTTTAGCTTCCTTGGTCGCAGGGCTGATTGATGCAGATTTATTAGTTCTGCTTTCGGATATTGAGGGGTTATATACGGCAGATCCCCGTAAAAATTCCGCAGCACAATTGATTAAAGTGGTAGAAAAATTGACTCCGGAAATTAGAAAATTGGCTGGCAAACCTGGTACTAAGCTGGGAAGCGGCGGAATGGTGACTAAAATTCAGGCGGCCAGGATTGCTACTGATTCCGGGATACCGATGATTGTGACTAATGGTTCTCGGGAGGGAGTTATGAGAGTAATTATGCAAGGAGAGAACCCCGGGACGCTTTTTTTACCCCGGGATCATCGGATTAATTCTCGAAAAGCTTGGATTGCCTATGCTTCAAAAGCAGAAGGACATTTATATGTGGATATGGGAGCGGAAAAGGCACTTGTGGAAAAAGGGAAAAGTCTTCTTCCTAGTGGCGTTACTCGGGTTGAGGGGGATTTTGAACGGGGCTGTGTGCTTAGTATTATGGGTCAGACTGGGGAAATAGCCCGGGGAATAGTCAATTATACTTCCTCTGAAATTAAAAAGATTATGGGCTGTCAGAGCAAGGAGATAGTAAAGCTGTTGGGACATAAAGATTATGATGAGGTAATTCACCGGGATAACTTGACTTTAAAAGGATACAGCTGAAACAAGGTAATAAAGAAGGGGGGATTTGGGGTGCTACTGAATGAGGAATTACGTACGAAAGGCGAATTAGCGAAAGAAGCGGCGTTTAAGTTAGGTACGCTATCTACAGCGCTAAAAGATCAAGCCTTATTGGTCATGGCGTCTGCTTTGGAGAAGCAGGAAAAAGAGATTTTAAGGGCTAATGAAAAGGATGTAGCGGAGGCCCAAGCAAGAGGGATGGGAAAAGCTTTATTAGACCGTTTGAGCTTAACCTCCGCCCGTATTAAAGAGATGGCAGAGGGGCTACGCGCAATTGCTGCTTTGCCGGATCCCGTTGGTCAAGTGGAGAGCATGTGGAAAGGCGCTCAGGATATTCAAATCGGAAGAATGCGGGTGCCGCTGGGAGTGATTGGCATTATTTATGAAGCCAGGCCTAATGTGACGGCTGATGCGGCAGGTCTTTGCCTGAAAGCAGGTAATGCGGTAATTTTAAGAGGCGGTACGGATGCCTTAAATTCCAACAAAGCGATTACCGAAGTAATTGCCAGTGCAGCCGAGTCTGTCGGGTTACCGAGGGGTAGTGTCCAATTAGTGGAAGACACCAGCAGAGAAACGGCTACGCAGTTAATGAAAATGAATCAATATTTGGATGTATTAATTCCTAGAGGAGGAGCGGGTTTAATTCGTGCTGTTGTGCAGAATGCCACGGTGCCTGTAATTGAAACAGGGATAGGCAATTGTCATGTTTATGTAGATAGCGCAGCAAATCTACAAATAGCGGAAGCAATTATTATTAATGCTAAGACGCAGCGCCCCGGTGTCTGTAATGCTGCGGAGACTTTGCTTGTCCATGAAAAAGTTGCGCGGGAATTTTTGCCTGCCGTGTCTGCTAAATTGCTTACTTTAGGGGTAGAACTAAGAGGGGATAGCTTAACCAGAGAGCTTGTACCCGACGTTAAAGCAGCCAGTGCAGAAGATTATCAAGTGGAATTTTTGGATCTGATCTTAGCAATTAAGGTCGTTAGTAGTTCCCAGGAGGCCATGGAGCATATTCGTCGTTACGGGACAAAGCATTCTGAAGCGATTATCACGGAGAACTATAGCACGGCACGTTTATTCTTACAAAATGTTGATGCCGCAGCAGTATATGTGAATGCTTCTACTCGTTTTACCGATGGTTTTCAGTTTGGGTTTGGTGCCGAAATAGGGATTAGTACGCAAAAGCTTCATGCCCGTGGTCCGATGGGCTTGAAGGAGTTGACCACGGTCAAACATATTATTTATGGTCAGGGGCAGGTCAGGGAATAGTGTGTAAGTAGGTCTGCGTCAGCGAAAAAGATTACGTAGCTTATAATATAAGAGCCTATGAGGACCGCCCAGCCAATAAAGTCTGGATCTGATGAATCTCAGGATGGTATGCAGTAAGCGTTTCATCTTTCCACACCTCTTTTTGCTTCATATTATGTAAGATATGTAGAATAATGCTTCTTGTTCCTCAACAAACTATATTTGAATGGAGTAATTATGGACACTCATGAGCTAATGCATTTGCAAAGAAAAAAACGGATAGGATTGATGGGCGGGACTTTTGACCCTATTCATCAAGGACATTTAGTGACGGCAGAGGCGGCTAGATCGGAGTTCTCTTTGGATAAGGTTATTTTTGTGCCTTCAGGCAGTCCTCCTCATAAATTAGGGTTACAGATTAGCAGTAAAGAGCAGCGGTACTTAATGACGGTCTTGGCCACTGCTGCCAATCCCTATTTTGAAGTATCCCGGGTAGAGTTGGATCGCCCGGGCGAATCTTATGCCATTGATACGGTCAGGTACTTTAAAAGTAAAATGGATCACGAAAGCGAATTGTTTTTTATCACGGGCGCTGATGCTATTTTTGAAATAGTAACCTGGAAAGATGTGGAGGGGCTTTTTGACAGATGTACTTTTATTGCGGCGACCAGACCCGGTTTTAATTTAGATGCCTTGAGGGAGAAATTATTAAAAAAATTGTCAGTTCATCATCTGAAAAAAATTATTCCCTTGGAAGTGCCGGCGATGGCCATTTCTTCTACAGATATTCGGGGAAGAATTAGTAATAATCGTACTGTTAAATATCTTTTACCGGAAGAGGTCGAAAATTATATTTATAAAAATAACTTGTATAAGTAGGAACATGAAGAGAACATTTATAGTATAATAAGCAAGGTTTGATGCATAATAAAAACAGGTTGCGTATTTCCAAAGGTGAGCGAGGTGAATGGAATTGGCAAAAACTTTATATGTCGGTAATCTTCCCTGGACAACGACTCCGGAAGATTTGACTGCTTTTTTTGGTGAATATGGTGAGGTTATCAGCAGCCGAATTATTAAGGAAAAGGAAACTAATCGTTCCAGAGGATTTGGTTTCGTAGAAGTTGCTGATGAGGCGGCCGAAACAATTATCGCACAGCTAGACGGCAAAGAGTTTAATGGTAGGCCACTTACTGTTAATGAAGCTAAAGTCCGTCAGTAAGGATACGGCACAGTAAAAACTAATGTGTAGTGTTACCCCCTGGAAATAAAGGGGGTTTTTATTTATAATTTTGTTAAGAGCAGATAATATAGGGAAGAGGTAAAGGGGATGGATTTTCATTATTATGTCAATATCCTGAAAAGCAGAGTAAGCTTGGCCAGATTTGAGCATTCACTGCGAGTGGTAGAAAAAGCAGTGAGTATGACGGAAGGGTTAAGCTTAGATCAGGAAAAGTTGCGCTTGGCTGCGTTGTTACATGATTATGCCAAGGACATGACTGAACAAGAGCTCCTGGCTTTGGCCGGGCAGTACGGTATAATTATCTGTGAGGCGGAAAAAAGACAGCCTGACCTTCTGCATGGTCCGGTAGGAGCTTTTTTATGCCGCCGTGATTTAAAGATCGAAGACGAAGCAATTCTGCGGGCCATTTATTATCATACAACCGGCAGTGCGGGTATGTCGTTATTGGACAAAGTCGTTTTTTTGGCAGATTTGCTTGAACCGGGTCGAACTTATGAAGGTGTTGACGAATTACGCAGGATATGCGAAGATGATTTGGATGAGGGGTTATTAGCTGCTTTTGACGGCACGTTGCAATATGTGCTGCGAAGAAAATTATTAATCCATCCTTTAACGGTACAGGCTAGAAATTGGCACCTTTTGGAGATGGATAATGTGGAGGAATAGTATTGTGGCAAAGGATTTAAGCGACAGTAAGGGAATCACCTTATTGGCATGTCAGGCAATCGCCGAGAAAAAAGGGAAGAAGATCATGATGATTGAATTAGCGGAAGTCTCTTTAATCACGGATTATTTTATTGTTTGCAGCGGAAATTCCCGTACTCAGACTCAAGCTATTGCCGATAACGTGGCAGAGAAAATGAAAAAAGCGGGATTTTTTTTGGGCAGACGGGAAGGGTATGCGGAAGGAAGGTGGATTTTACTGGATTATGGGGCAGTAATTGCGCATATTTTTCAGGAGGAAGAACGGCAGTTTTATAACTTGGAAAGATTATGGGGGGATGCCCCGCTTACGGAGTATACGGAGGATTTGGAGTAAGGTTTTTATAGCGACGAAGCGACGAAGCAACGAAGCAACGAAGCAACGAAGTAATTGACAAATAGGTTTGAAGTTAATATAATATGTAGATGTGACAGGTTAATAGTTTTAAAGTAATAAATATAGTAAAATGGGGGCGTAGCGCAGCTGGGAGCGCGCCTGACTGGCAGTCAGGAGGTCAGGGGTTCGATCCCCCTCGTCTCCACCATTGTTGACAAGGGGACGGGGTTATTGACACAACCCCATGACTATGATATTAATAGTCTTGGGGTGATAATTTATGCCAAGGAAAGCGCGCAAAAAAAGTAAAAGTGGAATATATCACATTATAATGCGAGGCATTAACCGACAGAGTATTTTTGAAGATCAAGAAGATTGCGAAAGATTTATCCAAACTATGCAGCAGTATAAAGAAAAAAGTAGATATGAAATCTATGCATACTGTTTAATGGGGAATCACTTGCATATTTTACTGAAGGTAGGCACAGAACCATTAGAACAAATAATGCGCAGGATATGCGGAAGTTATGTTTATTGGTATAACCGGAAATATGAAAGAATCGGGAATTTATTTCAAGACAGATTTAAAAGTGAACCGGTAGAAAACGATGTCTACTTTCTTACGGTTTTAAGATATATCCATCAAAACCCGGTTAAGGCTGGGATATTAAGAGAAGCTAAAGAATACCAATGGAGTAGTTACAGTGAGTACATAAACAAACAAAAACTGATTGACACAGAATTTGCTTTAAATATGTTTAGCGATAAAAAAGAAACAGCAGTAGAAAGATTTATCCAATATAATAATGAACTAAATGCAGATTTGTGTCTGGAAATAGAAGAAAAGCACCGCTTAACTGATGCGGAAGCAAGGAATATAATCAAGCAAAAGTATAACTTGGCAAACGCAACCGATTTGCAAAAACTAAATATTATAGCAAGGAACGGAATCTTAAAAGAATTAAAGGGAAAGTATGGACTGTCAATTAGGCAAATCGAGCGACTAACCGGAATCAATAGAGGTGTTGTTACAAGGGTATAAATGTGACAACAACCCCGTCCCCTTGGGCTTCCCATGGGTTTGTACATCGCCGTGGTTATTGGCATTGGCTTATATTACGCAAGACGTGCCAGTGAAAGCAGCGAAAACTATCTGATCGGGGGGAGGTCATTGGGCCCATGGATTGTGGCCATGGGTGCGGAGGCTTCCGATATGAGCGGCTGGCTCTTAATGGGGCTCCCGGGAGTTGCCTACTTTTTTGGTTTGGCTGATGCGGCGTGGACAGCCATCGGTCTTGCCATCGGTACTTATTTAAACTGGTTATTGGTAGCGAAAAGACTTCGTCAATATTCACATGTTGCCGGGGACGCAATCACTATTCCTGATTTTATCAGCAACAGATTCAAAGAAGAGAAAAAGGTTTTAATGACCATCGCGGCCTTATTTATTTTAGTGTTTTTTACTGTTTACGCGGCGAGCTGCTTTGTGGCAGTAGGTAAACTTTTTAGCACCTTATTTGGTCTAAAATATGTGCAGATGATGATTGCCGGTGCTTTATTCGTAGTATTTTATACCTTCATTGGTGGTTTCCTGGCGGAAAGCGCCTCTGATTTCATGCAGGGCTGTATCATGATTTTTGCCTTGACGGCGGTGTTAATAACAGGTATTTCTACTGCCGGCGGTATTTCAGCCGTAATTGAAAATGTCAGGGCTATTCCGGGCTTTTTCGAATTTTTTGGTATCGCTCAGCCTACATTAGTCAATGGAGTTCAACAGGTAGAAGCAGGAAAGCCTTTATTCGGTTCAGCCGGTATTTATGGTTTATTAACGATAATCTCTACAATGTCATGGGGTTTAGGTTATTTTGGGATGCCTCAAGTATTATTAAAGTTTATGTCGATCAGAAAGGTGAATGAGCTAACCTTATCAAGAAGAATCGCCGTTGTTTGGGTACTCATCTCCCTTACTGCTGCTGTAGCTATTGGTATAATAGGCAGGGCCTTGTATCCTGTTGCTTTTCTTACCCAAGGTGCGGCCGAAAGCATCTTTATTCTACTATCTACCAATTTTTTCGTTCCGTTTTTTGCGGGAATTATTATGGCAGGTATACTGGCGGCAACAATCAGCTCCTCTGATTCATATCTGCTTATTGCGGCCTCCGCGTTTTCTAAAAATATCTATCAAGGAATTATGAAGAAAAATGCTAGTGATAAAGCGGTTCTGATTGCTTCCAAGATTACGTTAGTGATTATCGCCATTATTGCCATGATCATTGCCTTAGATGAAAACAGCGTAATCTTTAAGGTAGTTTCCTTTGCTTGGGCTGGTTTTGGAGCAACCTTTGGGCCGATTATGTTATTCTCTTTATTCTGGAAGAGGGTTACAAGATCCGGTGCTATTGCCGGTATGCTAGCCGGAGGAGGGATGGTCTTTCTTTGGAAGCTGATTCTTAAACCGCTGGGAGGGGTATGGGGGATTTATGAATTATTCCCGGCCTTTGTTACGTCCTGTATTTTTATTGTAATAGTTTCTTTATTGTCGAAAGAACCGTCGCCGGAAATACAGGCCGAATTTGAACTTGCCAAAACCTATGATAGCTAAATGTTAAGGTAATCTTAAGGTTTTTATATACGCTAGAGCAGACTTGGAAAGAAAGTCTGCTATTTTTTTATCTCGGAATTGCGGGTTTTTTGTATGAGATTTCTTAAAATAAGATTTAAAAAGGGCACAAAGCAAAAAGCTCTGATAGAAAGCAACTAGATAATTATTTCAGTATAATGTATAATATTAGCAAAATACGTCCATTTTTGATCCTCTTAAGATATAAAAATAGAAATTAGGCGAGCAGTTAAAGGGGGAGGTATTAGATGTCAAATATAGGGTTCGCTATTTACTGCTTCAGTGAAATAACATTTATGAATGCCGCAAAATTGAAATTTTGCGGTGTCCATAAATGTTACGTGAATGAAAAACGAATATATAAACAAAACATGAATATAAGTAGTAGTTCTCGTTATTGTATAGGGCTCCAAAGCGAAAACGGAGAGTATAATGGTGTTTTTTTCGTTGATGGCGATACATATGATAAGGTGAAAAAAGGGGAGAGTTTTGGTAATTACGGCGTCGTAATTAATAAACACGGAAAGGTTCGTTTTTCCAAAAAAATCGATGCTGAAAAAGCAATTCATGATGTTTCTATTACTGCCCAAAAAATAGCTTTTCAAATATTAATAGCATTAATAGTAGTTGGAGTTTCTCTTATTTATTTTTTAAAACCCTTGCTTTCATAAATAAATATAACCATTAATAATATTATTATGAGGATTACTATGAGGAGAGAGAGAAGAAGGAAGGCATATTGAACATGAAAAACAAATTTTTCGCATTATTGTTAGTTATGCTGTTTTGTATGACCCTATGCTCATGTAGCCAAAAACAAAGCACTGTTACCGAAACGGAGTCGAAAAATCCCCTGGAAAACATCGCGGAGGGAGGCGAACCAGAGCCGAAGCAAACCTTTCCCTTTGAGGATGACGAGGGTAGAATGCGTTACCGTTTAGTGATAAATGGCCGCGAGGTGGAGACAAAAAATCTGCCATTTACCTATCCGGACGCCCCCAAAGGTGGTTATTATCCATTAAAGGATGTGTTAGCCTATTTTGGGGTGGAGTGTCTTTGCAGCAAGGATGAAAGTGTGCTGACCACCAAGATTAATGGCAGTATACTTAAGGTAACGGCAGGTAAACCGGAGATGACTTATGGACGAAAAAGCATCAAATTAGTATCGGCATTGGATGCCCCTGTTTGTATCGATGGTTGCCTTTATGTACCGAGTGTCCTGTTTATGTCCGTGTTTGATGATGGCATTGTTGATTTTTCCGGCGACCGCAGCGCCGCCACATTGGAGACAAACGTTGTCATTGACCTTGCTGCCTCTGGTACGGCAGGGCTAAGTGTTCCCAGCGGCGGAGCTGCGAGCGAGGTTTCCGGCGGCAAGGGATCAAGTGGCTCGACCAGCGGCGCAAACTGTGGTACTTGTAACGGAGCGGGTCGAAGTATATGTACATATTGTAGTGGCACAGGTTCAAAAATCGAGTATCAACAAATATATGACCCTGTTTCGAAGCAGTATAAGCAGACGCAAAAAACAGTGTTTTGTCCAAGATGCGGTGGCAGCGGACGTGTGACTTGTCCTATGTGCGGCGGCTCGGGTAAGAGATAAAAATAAAATAGATGTAGATTATCGCCGAGATTATAGTGAGGCAATATTATCGGTTATTCATAATGGAAGTATTGCCAAAGCCGTTTTTTCAACTTATTTTGGAGGAGGAAAAAAGATGCTTAAAAAAAGATTTGCCTGTTTATTTGATTTACACAGGAAAAGGAAAGGCGTAATATCATTGATGGTAGTAGTACTAATGCTTGG
>DHPU01000007.1:0-14402 GCA_002407935.1 Peptococcaceae bacterium UBA5356 | reverse complement strand
CCTAAGGAATGGAAGGATAAATATATCATAGTAGAGGAAACGGATTCCATAGAGATATACAGTAAGAAGGTATACGAAAAATATAAAGGGCTGGGCTGGCTTTTTACCATAAATCGGCTCACAGGGGAATTGATTACGGAAGAAGATATGCGGCAGGCACCGGCCGGACAACAAATTGTTTTGCAGGGAAACGGGTACACCTATTTTATAAGGAGCTCATCGGATGTGCAGTGTCCTCCGGATGATAAAGAAGCAAGCAGTGATTATGGAGCGATGTCTGAACAGATTACGAATGTTAGCCAATGGATGTCCCTTTTGGGCGAGCAAAGACCAAAAGCAGCAAATGAGGGATTTAAGCTGGTAGGTTCAAGCTTTTTTACTGTGGAGATTCCCAATGACTGGCAGCTTAAGACCGTAGAGGACTCTTCGCTTTGTTGGAATATATACGCCGGAGCTCATGAAGTGGGCGCAATTGCTTTAATTCCCTATCAAAGTGAAGGGGTTAACGGAAAAACCGTAAATGATAATAAGATGATGCGAGCCTATCTATTTAACGATGAGGCGTTTCGTGAAATAAGAATTACACTTAACCCGGAATATACGGACGAGGGGACAATGGAGAAAATAAAAAGCAGCCTTGAGTTTGCTAATGGCCCTTATAATGTAGTTGATTTGCAATCTGCCGCAGGAGAATATCTGGCTAGAAGCGGCAAGACTGTGTTTGGGCAAATCTTAGCTTTTCAGATGGAGGATGGAAATCCTGTGGCTGTTCGTGTCAAGGTAATGAAATTTATCCCTGATGGCTCGGATGAGGAAAATCCGAATGGTTTTCGGATAGAAGATTTACATCAGACGGAAACGTACCCATGGAATTTTAAAACAGGTAATACTCCCCTTGTAGCACCTCTTGCAGCCCCAAATTACGCTACTTATGGGATTTATGAGATGCCCTTATTGGATGAGAATTTTCTAAGGAATTACGCAAATTATCAGGATTTCTATTATGATTTTATTATAGGAAGCGATGGAGAATTAAAGATTGTTTTAGGGCACTACGTGCCTTAATAGGGGATAGACTTATCTATTTGATGTTGATAGGTTGGACAACATTATGAATATGTTTAATAATGTAGATGGAGAAAGAAGGTATTGGCTTCTAAATAAAAAATAGAGTTTCTCAAGAGTAGATTGGGTCAAGTTGAGAACGTTTGTAATTAAAGGACATATATATATAGGGAATAGATTGCGAAGGAGATATTTTTATGGAAACCTGTTTTTATTGCGATCCCTCAGACTGTCCTTACCAATATGAAAATCTACCGGGATGTAATTGCAAACGTCCTAAACCTTCGATAGTCAGTCCATCTTTGAGTTATACTGTCGACGTCCCCATTAATCTGGCTAAGTCCCTTGAAGGGAAGTATTTCGTGGGATATGCCGATGATCTTTCCTTTGGTTTGGGGAAGAGTGCCTGGGCCAGATTATACAATCCCCCTAATTCCGGAGTGAATTTACATGTAACAGTTTGGACTGTGAGTGATGTGTCTCAATCCTCTTTTCGGGTCCAAGTGTGGTTTAACGCAACTCCTCCTGGAACACCCCAGCAGTCCACGTTAGTAACTCCTGCTAATACAGCACTTTGCCCTTTACCACGGCCCCGGGTTAAACTTCAGTATGCAACGAATGTAACCGGTGATCCGACAGGGGGGATTAAAGCTTTTGTGCGCAGAGGTCAACCCGAAACTACTCTAGTTGATGATGAACAAGGGAAATTTATTTTTCCACCTTGTGGTTCATTCCTTGTCTTTTTATCTAACCCAGAAACACCGGAGATAGCGACTTCCGGCCGAGTCGCTTTTGGGTGGTGGGAAGAACCGGTTTGTATGTTATAATGCTTTTAAGGTAGTAGTTAGCCTAGGAAGTAAAGAGGAGTAAGGATGTAAAGCCCTGTATTGGATGGCTTAATGGGTTTATGTGTTGCGGATAGCCTTATTAAGGGATTAGATTATGGGGATATGCGGTGGTTTATCTGAACATGATAACGGGAACGGTTCGCTGATGCGAATTCGTCCCGTTCTATTTTATTTTTTGTATTATTAATTAAGGTATTTAAATAAAAATAAGATATAATATAAGCAGTTACTTTTGATACAAAGGAGTGTTTAAGGATGTCTGATTATATACTGACTTGTTGTTCCACGGCAGATATGCCATTTGAATACTTCCAACAAAGGAATATTCCTTTTGTCTGTTTCCATTATAATATGGATGGACAGGAATATCTGGATAATCTGGGACAAACCATGTCTTTTCAAGAATTTTATGATAGAATTGCGGCGGGAGCGATGCCTACTACCTCGCAGGTAAATGTAGGGCAGTTTATCGGTTTTTTTGAACAGTATTTACAGGAGGGCAAGGATATCTTGCACATTTCTCTTTCCACGGGGTTATCGGGAGTCTACAATTCAGCCTGTATTGCGAGGGAGACTCTTTTAGTAAAATATCCGGACCGGAAAATTTTGCTGGTGGATTCGCGGGGTGCCTCTTCGGGTTATGGGCTAATCGTTGATATGGCGGCCGATATGCGGGACAATGACGCAACTCTCGAAGATGTGTACGCCTGGGTAGAGGAAAATAAGCTCAATGTGCATCATTGGTTTTTCTCCACCGACCTTACCCATTATAAACGCGGGGGCCGTATCTCAGCGACAGCTGCGGTGGTGGGAGGGCTGCTGAATATCTGCCCGTTGATGAACATGAGTTATGATGGAAAACTCATTCCGCGCATGAAGATTCGCGGTAAAAAACACGTCATCGCCGAGATTGTGCACATGATGGAAGTACATGTGCACAATGGCATTGATTACGCTGGCAAGTGCTTTATCTCCCATTCGGCATGCTATGACGATGCCCGCAAGGTGGCTGACTTGGTTGAGGAAAAGTTTCCCCACCTCAACGGCTCTGTCATGATCAACAGCGTGGGCACTGTAATTGGTGCACATACCGGACCGGGGACGGTCGCGCTTTTCTTTTGCGGTGACAAGCGCGATTCATAATGCTTCCATAGAAAAATGCTTTCATAGAAAGAAGAAGTGAGGCAATTCAAGCTGCTCTGCAGTGGCTGTTGAAGGGAAGAGGGGATTTCAATAATGGCAATTGAATTAGTAAAGCAATATTTTACACAATTAGGCATAGCAGATAAGATACAGGAATTTAAGACATCCAGTGCAACGGTTGAACTTGCGGCCCAAGCCTTAAATGTTCAGCCGGCCCGTATTGCCAAAACACTGGCCTTTAAACAGGATGATAGCTGTATTTTAATTGTTACGGCTGGTGATGCGAAAATTGACAATGGCAAGTTTAAGGCGGCTTTTAGCATGAAAGCAAAAATGCTGACACCGGATGAAGTGGTGGAAATGGTCGGTCATGCGGTGGGCGGGGTGTGCCCTTTTGCTATCCCTGAAAATATATCGGTCTATCTAGATTTATCTTTGCAACGCTTTCAGACGGTTTTTCCGGCCTGTGGAAGCAGTAATAGTGCCATTGAGCTTACCTGTGCGGAATTGTTTCAATATGCAAAGGCAAAGGAATGGGTTGATGTTTGTAAATATTAACGTTTCAGGAATCTTTACATATGAAAATAATTTTCGAAATCGTGAGGGAGCAGGAAGTATTGCATGAACATTTTATCGGCAGAAAAAATATCCAAAAGCTACAGTGAAAAGATTTTGTTCAAGGAAATCTCACTGGGGATCAATGAGGAAGATAAGATTGGCTTGATCGGCGTCAATGGGGCAGGAAAATCCACCTTGCTTAAGGTGCTTGCCGGACTTGAAACATCGGATACAGGAAGGATCCTCTATGGAAATAGCATTAATATCGAATATTTGCCGCAAAATCCCCATTTCGAGGAGCGTGACAAATGATGGATGGAAATAGACGTGATAAGATAAAACAAGGAGCGCGTGTTCTAATTGTACAAAAACAGGATCAACGTACGGGAAAGTTAACGGAAGGAGAAGTCGAGAGGATTCTTACAAATTCCTTAATGCATCCACATGGTATAAAGGTGCGTCTTGTTGGAGGAATAGTAGGTCGGGTAAAGCAAATACTTCCTTGAAATTAGGTGCCGCAGAAAATTGAAATAGGTGAGGGAACAGAAATGAACAATAAAAAGGCTGCTATAGTAACGGGTGCTTCCAGGGGAATTGGCCGAAAAACAGCCGAATTGTTTGCACATAACGGTTATAATGTGTTGATTAACTACAACCACTCGCAAACGGAAGCGGAAGAATTACAAAAACAGTTGAAACAAGAGGGAAGTCAAACGGAAATTTTCCGGGCCAATGTGGGAATATATGAAGAAGCCAGGCAGATGGTAGATTTTTGTCTGGCAAAATTCGGGACGGTTGATATCTTGGTAAATAATGCGGCCATTAGTCAAGCCAAGTTGTTTACCGATATTACGCCGGCTGAATGGCAGGAAATGATGCAGGTAATTTTAAACGGGGTTTTCAATTGCACACAAAATGCCGTTAGAGAGATGATTCATCAGAAACGGGGGAAAATAATTAATCTTTCTTCTATTTGGGGTATCACGGGTGCTTCCTGTGAAGTGCATTATTCCACAGCTAAAGCAGGAATAATCGGTTTTACCAAAGCCCTTGCCAAAGAACTGGGGCCTTCCAATATTCAGGTTAATTGTGTGGCGCCTGGGGTAATTCAAACAGACATGCTTTCCGGCTATACTGAGGATGATTTGGAGGAACTGCGCCAAGAGACGCCGGTGAAGAGATTGGGGACGACCGAAGATGTGGCCCAGCTTGTTTTATTTCTTGCTTCGGAAAAAGCCAATTATATTACCGGACAAGTAATTAGTCCTAACGGTGGATTTTTGGTTTAAAAGTTCACCGTTCGTCTTTAGAGCCTGTGTCAATCGATAAATGCACCAAAGATAGTTGCCGCAGTTGAGCGCTATTGACAGAACAGGTAAAGCTTCCATATAATTCAGTTGTAACTAAATTACACAAGGGGTGTTATGATGGAAAAGGTAAGAGTACGTTTTGCACCTAGTCCTACAGGATATTTACATATTGGCGGGGCCAGGACGGCTTTGTTTAATTGGTTTTTTGCGAGGCAAAACAAGGGTCAATTGGTTTTGCGAATTGAAGATACGGATACAGAAAGATTAAAAGAGGATTCGGTGGAGCAGATTTTAGATAGTCTCCGTTGGTTAGGGCTCGATTGGGATGAAGGACCGGAAAAGGGCGGGGCTTTTGGCCCATATTATCAGTCACAACGGCAGAATTTTTATGAGGCGGCGGCAAAGGCTTTGCTTCAAAGCGGCAAGGCTTACTATTGCTTTTGCAGCGAGGAGGAACTGGCAAAGGAGCGGGAGGAACAACGCCAGGCCGGGGAACCTTTCCGCTACAGTGGGAAATGTCGTCATTTAGCGGCCGAAGAGGTGCAGGAACGTCTGGCACACGGGTTAAAACCAGTGGTGCGGATTAAGCTGCCTGAGGCAGGCGAAATAGTGGTAGAAGACCTGATCAGGGGAGCGGTCAGCTTTCAATATGAGCAGTTTGATGATTTTATTATCATGAAATCCAATGGTTTACCGGCCTACAACTTTGCCTGTGTAGTTGATGATCATGCGATGGAGATCAGTCATGTAATCAGGGCGGAAGAACATTTGTCCAATACGCCGAAGCAGCAGTTTCTTTATGAGGCCTTGGGCTATCCCCTTCCTTACTTTGCTCATTTATCGATGATTCTGGCGCCTGACCGCAGTAAATTGAGCAAACGGCACGGGGCAACCTCAGTTAGCGAATTTCGGGATTTAGGCTGTCTGCCGGAAGCGATCGTCAATTATTTAACGCTGCTCGGCTGGTCTCCTACGGAGGAAGAAGGCGAAATCCTTACACCGGAACAGACTATCAGCACTTTTTCGCTGGAGAAGGTATCTAAAACGGCGGCTATCTATGATACGCAAAAGCTGATTTGGCTTAATGGCCGGTACATGACAAACTATGATCCGGAGAAGTTGGGGGCCCATGCGATGTCGTTTCTGATTCAGGCGGGTCTTGTCGCCGACAGCTTGGAAGCGGAGCAAAAGCATGACTATATCGTCGCGGTGATCAAGGCCGTCAGGGAAAGAGTGAGAACATTACCGGAGTTAGCTGAAGCTTGCCGTTATTTCTTTACCGAAATCACGGATTATGATGAAAAGGGGCAAGCAAAATATTTTTTCAAGCAAGATACAGGGGATGCGGTGGCTGCTTTACTGGTCAAAGGCCGTGAGTGTCTGGCCGGGGTGGAGGACTTCAATGTAGAAAACACGGAGAAAGCCTATCGCGATTTAAGCGAAGAATTACAGATCAAGGCCGGTCAGCTAATTCATCCGACTAGGCTGGCTTTGACGGGACGGACAGCGAGTCCCGGCTTATTTGAGGTGATGGCCTTGTTAGGTAAGGAAAGATGTCTGGAGCGTCTGGAACAGGCCATCGGATTCATTGAGGCACATAAGGTGGAGAAAGAGCAAGTCTGAGGAATGTAATAGGGGTAAAAACCTAATTAAAGTGGATTATATTCAGTTATTCGAGTTTGTGTTTAATGAGCAACTTTTATATAATTAATTCGTTACGTTAAAGTTGGCCCCATAGTCAAGAGGCCTAAGACGCTGCCCTCTCACGGCGGAAACAGGGGTTCGAATCCCCTTGGGGCTACCAACATTTATAGCGATATGCTTTTTGCTATCTTCTCTATATTGGGAGATAGCTTTTTTGAAAACTTTTTTAGGAGGATCCTATCTTTAATGAAAATATTCTCAGCAAGCGCTTTATTTCAAACATCAATTTTACTTTATTTGCTTGCCGCTATTGCGGCCCTTGTTTTTATTAAGCAGCAAAAATGGGATAACATCATATCGAACATAATCTGTATCATTGCAGCTATATTTGGGATAGCAGCTTCGCTTATGAAAATCCTGGTCGAAGATATGCCAATAAATATCAGTATATTTCATTCCACGATACCCTTTATATCAGTTGAATTGCGAATTGACCATCTTTCTGCTTTTTTTGTGCTTTCTTTGTCATTACTCGTAGTATGCGTTTCCCTCTATTCGATAGGGTACATTTCCCATTATATTGGGAAAAGGAAGGTGGGACTGTTTAATTTTCTATATTCGGCTTTCATCTTGTCTATGTTTTTGGTAATGACGTCAGGAAATGCAGTTTTTTTCCTTCTTACATGGGAAGCAATGTCCTTGCTTTCATACTTCCTGGTTGTTTTTGAGTCAGAACATGAAGAAAATCAGGCGGCAGGCACTTTATATATTATTATGACGCATGTGGGGACGGCTTTTTTAATGGTCGGATTTATGATGATGTATAGCTATACGCAATCCTTTGATATGTTTGGCAGTTCGGCAGACATACCCATACTGGCGAAAAATGCCATGTTTATTATGTTCTTGATTGGTTTTGGTACAAAAGCAGGGGTAATACCGTTCCATATTTGGCTGCCCTGTGCTCATCCGGCGGCACCGAGCAATGTTTCGGCGCTGATGTCCGGGATCATGATTAAAACGGCTATCTATGGAATGCTAAGATTTATCTTTACTTATTTGGGTGTGCAAAGTACCTGGTGGGGTGCTTTAATTATTGTGCTTGGGATATTCTCCTCAACACTGGGAGTGTCGTATGCTTTTGTGATGGCGAACATCAAAAAGCTTCTCGCTTACAGTAGTATCGAAAATATTGGGATCATCTTTATTGGGTTAGGTATTGGTTTTATTGCGCAGGCACAGGGCCATTTAACAGTCAGTGCCTTAGCCATAATAGCTTCACTTTTCCATTCTTTTAATCATACCCTTTTTAAGGGGAGTCTGTTCCTCGGAGCGGGTTCGATCCAATATGCAACTCATACAAAAAACATGGAGGAATTGGGCGGGCTTATTAAAAAGATGCCGCTTACCGCCTTGTTTGTTCTGGGCGGAGCACTTTCCGCCGCTTCTATTGTACCATTTAACGGCTTTATAGGAGAATGGCTTACATACCAGTCGCTTTTTGCCAATATTGTGCCCGGACAAGCGGCGCTCAATATCCTGTCAATTCTTTCTGTGGCTGTGCTGGCTATGACCGGAGCAATGGCGGCCGCAAGCTTTGTTAAGCTGTTTGGTATTTCCTTTTTGGGGCTTCCAAGGAGTGAACAGGCCTTACAGGCCAAAGAGGTTCCTTGTGTTATGAATATTGGCACGGGTATTCTTGTTACTCTCTGCCTTTTTATTGGACTTTTTCCGCTGCCTATTTTAAAAGTAGTTGATAAGGTGGTTTTGAATTTAATGGGAACGTCGTTAATCGGGCAGCTTCAGGGAGGGCTTTTAATTGCCTATTATCCCCTGCAGATATCCGGTAATGTCATCTCTCCATTGCTGTTTTTCGTTGTTTTAGTTGCAGTGATTCTATTTGCCCTTTTAGTGATTAGAATCATTGGCGGAAAATATAGCGAAAGAAAGTATGGAACCTGGGACTGCGGTTTTGAGGCACTCAACTCGAGAATGCAGTACAGTGCTGCCGGATTTTCCAACCCCATCGAAATTGTTTTTAAAATATTGTTTAGGCCGTCCAGAAAATTAAAAGTGGAAGGAAAGCTGGCCTACCACCCGGAGTCAATTGAGTATACAACCGTTTGGGAGTCTATTTTTGAAAAACATTTATATAATCCTATTTTTTATGTAATTAAAATGCTTTCGAGAAGGACGAAGTTTATAATTCAAACAGGGAGCATCCATAGTTACCTGCTCTATATTTTTGTGGTAGTGCTGGTCTTAATGATGTACAACACGTTTGTTTAGAAGAACTGAGGGGAAATAGAGATGAGAAATATTGTTTATATAGTGGTTCAAATATTAGTTATTATGCTGGTTTCACCTTTGGTAAACGGTATAATAAGGAAAGTCAAGGCGTTTTCCCAGAAAAGGAAGGGCGCCCCTTTACTACAGATGTATTTTGATTTATTTAAGCTGTTTAAGAAGAATTCCGTTGTTTCGGATGTATCCTCTTGGGCTTTTAAAGTAACCCCTTATATCTTTTTTTCTACTGCTCTTGCTGCGGCTTTACTTGTTCCGGTATCAACAATAGTTACGCCGCAGGAAATCCCTGGGGATATAATCATGCTTGTTTCAGTACTTGCTCTGGGCAGATTCTTTATGATGATAGCCGCATTGGACACTGCGAGTACGTTTGGGGGTATGGGAAGCAGCCGCGAGGCGATGATTTCCTCACTAATAGAGCCATCAATACTCGTTTCATTATTTACGGTGGGTCTTATTTGCCAATCGACTTCAATGCAGCAGATGATGGAAGCAATGAAGGGTACAGGTATTCCTTTGTTTCATCCTGTTTATATCATGGTATTTTTGGCACTTTTTACGATAATCCTTGCGGAAACATCCCGAATCCCTGTGGATGATCCGGCTACGCATCTTGAACTAACGATGGTACATGAGGCGATGCTTTTGGAGTATTCCGGTAGACATCTGGCCTTAATGGAGTTGGGGGCGGCGATTAAGCAGTTGGTGTTTATTACCGTGCTGGTTAATCTGATCTTTCCTCATGATCAGCTAATAGCGATCACAGGGATTAGTGCAGTTGTGCTCTCCCTTTTCCTTTATTTAATGAAGGTTATTTTCATTTCCATAGCAATAGCCTTCGCGGAGGTTTTTACGGTTAAGTTTAGATTTTTTAGCATACCTAATTTGGCCGCATTATCGTTTATTTTATCTTTTCTGGGTTTTTTACAATACTTTGTTTTGGGGGGTAGCAATGTCTAATTATTTTGATGCCTTGTCGGTATTAATTCTCTTTTCATCATTCATTCTGATG
Source organism: Peptococcaceae bacterium UBA5356 (assembly GCA_002407935.1). Classification (GTDB taxonomy): domain Bacteria; phylum Bacillota; class Peptococcia; order DRI-13; family DTU073; genus UBA5356. Next base: position 4,515 of record DHPU01000007.1, on the reverse strand, counting down.
GCGAACAAAAGAATTAAATCATATATTAAAACCTTTAGAATTCAATCTCTGTTAATCGCTCTTGCTGCAGGGATAATGGGCATAAAAGGTTCTTTTGAAGAGGGGCGGATTGACATACTGGTGGTATGTTTGCTGATTGTTGTTTTGAAAGTAATTTTCATTCCTAACCTTTTGAATAAGACTTATGCCAATATTGAGTATAAAGTCGAAAAAGATTTTATCCTCAATATACCGATCCTTATTCTGATGTGTTGTGCTCTCGTGGTGTTTACGTATTTCTCTCTGTCAACCATTGATGGTATTAATGCTGGTATTATCAATACGCAGGTTGTGAATTCCGTTTCCGTTATTCTGATTGGGTTGCTTTTTATGATTAGCAGAAAAAAAGCCATCGGACAGATCGTGGGATTTCTGGTGATCGAAAATGGGTTATATATTACCGCCTTATTTTCTACTCATGGCATGCCCTTTATCGTGGATGTGGGTATCTTTATTGACGTCATAACAGCCGTAATGATCTTGGGTTTTATGGTGTTTAGAATAAACGAAAAGTTTGAATCAATTGATATAGATAAGCTGAATAATTTAAGGGGATAAAAAGATGGGATTTTTTTTGCTGGCTATACCGGTTCTTGCCGTTTTATTATTTTTATTTTTTAAGAAAGAAAAATTGCTCTATATGATCAGTGTTTCTGCTTCAATCTGCCTAATCATAGTGGCGGTATTGATCACCAGACAGGTAATGCTTTGGGGGAAAGTGGAGTATTCTTCTTTAGGGGGAATTTTTTATCTTGATGCCTTAAGCATAATTGTGCTGGATATTGTTCTGATTATTGGCTTGATGGCGAGCATTTATTCGGTCGGATATATGGAAGAAGAAATAAAACAGGGTAAGATTAAAATCGGCAGATTAAAAATTTATTATATTTTGATGTACTCTTTCATCTTTACGATGATTCTGGCCTTAACGGTAAAAAATATGGGCATTATGTGGATTGCCATTGAGGCGACTACCTTAGCTTCCGCATTTCTGGTAGGCTTTTACAACGATCGATATGCTCTTGAAGCAGCTTGGAAGTACGTCATTATCTGTTCTGTGGGAATTGCGATTGCCTTGTTGGGGATCATCTTTCTCCATCTTTCCTCGATCGGGGTATTACCTAGTTCGGATTATTTGGATTGGACCGCTTTGTATGATCAGGCCGAAGCCTTAAATACTTCTATCGCGAGACTGGCCTTTATCTTTATTTTGGTAGGCTTTGGAACCAAGGCCGGACTTGCCCCGATGCATACCTGGCTTCCTGATGCACATAGTCAGGCGCCCTCGCCAATTAGTGCCTTGTTGTCGGGCGTGCTCTTAAACAGTGCGATGTATGGCATTATTCGGACGGTGGCCATTGTTAATCGTAACCTGGGGAGCGGTGTTTATACCGGCAGACTTTTAATCGCACTCGGAATTCTTTCCATGGTCACAGCAGCCATCTTCATTCTTACGCAAAAAGACTATAAAAGGCTGCTGGCTTATTCGAGTATAGAGCATATGGGGATAATCGCTATTGCCATAGGGATTTTTACGCCGCTCTCAGTTTTTGGAGGACTGCTGCATATGATTAATCACTCTTTTACCAAATCAATGCTTTTTCTGTCTTCCGGAAACATCCTGCAAAAATATCACACCAAGAGGATTTCCGGAATAAAAGGTGTTCTGAAGCTGCTTCCCGTTTCGGGAACGGTATTTTTGCTTGGCTTGTTTGCCATAGCGGGGATGCCACCCTTCAGTATCTTTGCCAGCGAGCTTAGTATTCTCGCCTCAATATTTGCAATAAAGAGCTTTTTCTTAGGCCTTGTTTTTGTCATACTCTTGGCAGTTGTCTTTGTGGGAATTGCCCTTAACCTGTTTAAAGTATTTTATGGCCCTGCTGTTGAAAACAACTTGAGCCCAGGTGAAGTTAACACTCCGGGATTAATGGCGATCGTAACGCTTTTGGTGGTAATCTCCCTAACCGGAATAGTTATCCCCAATGAGTTAAAAGTACTTATTACTAATGCCCAAAGCATCATTCTCGGGGGGTAGTAGTTTCAGTTATCGAACTTATGGATACAATGTATGGATTTGGCTCAGGGAAGGGGGTTTATGAAGATGTGCCAGGAATTAAAGCGGAAACTAACAGAGGCTTTTGCTGAAAATATAAATGAACTCTATTTGGAGGTCAATCCAGAGAAAATAGGGGAGATTTGCACTTATCTCAATACTGTGCTGGGATATCCCCTCGTTTCCATGTTTGCAAATGATGAAAGAAGCCTCTGCCAGCAGTATGCAGTATATTATGTCTTTGCCGAAAGAGAAAAAGGGTTGCTCTTGATTATCAAAACCAAGCTAGCCCAGGAGAAGATGGTTATGCAATCTATCAGCGCAAAGATTCCGGCTGCAGCACGGTATGAAAGAGAAATAAAAGATCTGTTTGGGCTTACCCCGGTAGGACATCCTGACGCAAGAAGGCTGGTCTTGCACAGCAACTGGCCTGCTGGAGAGTTTCCTTTGCGGAAGGATTATGATTTGCAGCGCAAGTTGGATTTTGCCCGGGAAGAAATTGCTTTTCAAAAAGTAACAGGCGAAGGGGTCTATGAAATCCCTGTTGGACCGGTACATGCAGGAATTATCGAACCGGGACATTTTAGGTTTAGTGTTGCGGGTGAGCCGATTATTAACCTGGAAGCACAATTGTATTTTGTGCATAAAGGAATTGAAAAAATGTGCGAAGGGGAGAGCATCGAGAGATGTTTATACGTGTCGGAGCGGATATCTGGAGATGAAACCTTGGCAAATTCACTGGCCTATTGTCAGGCGATTGAAAAGATTGCTAAGGTGGAAATTCCAGCCCGAGCGAAGTATATCAGGGTTATTTTTGCTGAACTGGAGCGGTTGACCAGCCACCTGGGGGATCTTACAGGAATTTGTCAGGACGTAGCTTATGGCTTTGCCTCATTTCAGTTCAATATGTTGAGAGGGTGGGCTTACCAGCTTGCCGATGAGCTTTGCGGGATGAGATTTTTAAGAAGTGTGAACAAGCTTGGCGGAGTAAGAAAAGATTTTGTTGCCGGTAAGGAAGTAACGGTGCTTGAACAGCTGCAAAAAATCAAAGCGGAGCTTGAGGACACTGTTAAAATTATTAAATCAAACAGTATGTTCATTGACAGAGTAGAAAACACCGGAATACTGCAAACAGATATTGCCGCTGCGCTGAATGCGGTTGGTCCAGTCGGAAGAGCTTCCGGAGTACGTTATGATGTAAGGAAAGCCTTTCCTTATGAAGCCTATCAGCTGCTGGAATTTAATGTACCAGTACATAATAACGGGGATGTTAATTGTCGAATGAACGTGAAAATCGAAGAGTGTTTTATCTCGCTTGAGTTAATGATCAAGGCAATTGCTACAATGCCTAATGGTAAAGTATTAGAGCCTGTACATTCAGTAGACCCTTACCAATTCGCGTTCGGCCTGACCGAGTCACCAAGAGGGGAAAACATTCATTGGGTAATGACCGGGGAAAACAACACGATCTTCCGTTACAAAATAAGGACACCCTCTTTTTGCAACTGGCCGACACTTTGCCATGCCGTAAAGGGAAATATTGTGCCTGATTTTCCACTGATTAATAAGAGCTTCAATTTATCATATGCCGGCAATGATCTATAAACGAGGAGAATGAAAATGTTCAAAGTTGTGAAGAAAATGATTCAGTATCCAAGACTTACCCAGGATTACCCTCAAAAGCCTCTTAATAATGCTCATCTGTTTATCGGCAGACCGGAGATTGATTTAACAAAATGTACGAGATGTGCGGAATGTGTGAAACGCTGTCCCTCTCAGGCTATCGTAATGGATAAAGCCACAAAGGAGATTAGCATAAGTTATGATAAATGTATCTTCTGTACCTTGTGTGAAGAAGTATGTCCGGTAGGAGCCGCCAACATGACTACTAAGTTTGAACTCGCTGAAAAGGAGAAGAAGAAGCTTAGCAGGAATTCAATAGTCGTTGCAGGAAGCAGCTTACCTGATCAAGCTTATGAAGAAGTATGCAGTGAGCTTAAAGTGAATATTAAGAAGCTCTTGGGCAGGAGTCTCCACATAAGAGAAGTAGACTCCGGTTCTTGTAATGGCTGTGATTATGAAATAAACGCCCTGAACAATCCTTTTAACGATATTGAAAGGTTGGGCATTAACTTTGTGGCTTCCCCAAGGCATGCGGATATGCTTCTGGTGACAGGTACGGCCACAAGAAATATGCAGCGTGCACTGGTTAAAACTTACAAGGCAACTCCGGATCCCAAGCTTGTTGTGGCGGTAGGAGCTTGTGCGTGCAGCGGGGGAATATTTCGGGACTGCTATGCAGTAAGCAACGGGATAGATGGGCTGGTGCCGGTTGATGTATATGTACCAGGCTGTCCACCAAGACCACAGGCAATAATGTATGGAATATTGAAGGCTTTAGGGTCAATTGAAAAGTTAAATTC
>DHPU01000060.1:17529-18530 GCA_002407935.1 Peptococcaceae bacterium UBA5356 | reverse complement strand
CTGCTGCATATGCTTATACCGTAAATAAATCTGAACTTAAATACCGCTCTCCGGTATCTGGTAATAACGTGACAATCTTTTTATCTTTGTTTTCTGGTCTTAAGGCCATTTCTAAAGCCCCTCTTACAGCCGCGCCTGATGATATTCCCACTAAAAGGCCCTCTGTTTTTGCCAAGCTGCGGCAGGCCTCGTAAGCCTCTTCATCTTTTACCTTAATTACTTCATCAATAATTTCTCTCTTTAAAATATCCGGTACAAAACCGGCGCCGATCCCTTGTATTTTATGCGGACCCGGTCTTCCGCCCGAAAGAACAGGAGAATTAAAAGGTTCTACGGCAATAATTTGAATAGCGGGGTCTTTCGCCTTTAAGGCTTCTCCTACCCCCGTCAAGGTTCCTCCCGTACCAACACTCGCCACAAAAATATCTACTCGTCCTTCTGTATCCCGCCAAATTTCTTCTCCTGTCGTTTTTCTGTGTATAGCGGGATTAGCCGGGTTTTTAAACTGTTGCGGAATAAAAGTATTCTTTATTTCCTGAGCAAGCTCTTCCGCCTTACTAATAGCTCCGGTCATCCCTTCCGCCCCGGGTGTTAGAATTATTTCAGCTCCTAGTGCGCCTAGTAATTTTCTCCTTTCTAGGCTCATTGTCTCCGGCATAGTTAAAATAAGATGATAACCTCTCACCGCCGCTACCATCGCTAATCCTACCCCAGTATTCCCGCTAGTTGGTTCAATGATTACGGTATCTTTGGTAAGCAGTCCCCGCTGTTCCGCATCTTTAATCATCGCATATCCTACTCGATCCTTAGCACTTCCACCAGGATTAAAATACTCCAGCTTCGCAATTAGCTTTGTAGGTAAATGATGCTCTCTACTATAATTACCCAACTCCACTAAGGGCGTATTCCCAATTAAATCGATTAGGTTTTCGGCAATTTTTGCCATAGTAAAAATCCCTCCCCAAACTTTTCTCTACCTATAATACTTTCTATAATACTTT
>DHPU01000060.1:5903-17384 GCA_002407935.1 Peptococcaceae bacterium UBA5356 | reverse complement strand
CTATAATACTTTCTATAATACTTTTTGATATTTGTTTTCTTGCAAACTAGAAGAGGTGAAAATTATCATGGAAATGCTTAAAAATATATTCATCCTAGCTTTACTGATCATTTTGGTAAGAAAGCGTATTCAACTAGGTCACGCTTTTCTCCTCTCTGCCTGCTTATTTGGAATCCTTCATCAACTAAGTTTTATTGAGATGGGGAAAATTGCTTACTCCTCCTTTCTTTCGCCCTCCACCCTAACTATTTTAGGATCACTTTTTTTAATTAACATAATGGAGAATATTGTATGCCTTACCGGGAGCCAGACTCGCCTTGTGTCCAGCATTAAAAGCTTCACCGGCGATCCTCGTTTCGCCATGGTTGCCCTACCTGCCTTGATTGGTCTTCTTCCCTCCCCTGGTGGAGCTAGATTTTCTGCCCCCATGGTCAAAGAGGCCTCCCTAGAATTAAAAGTAACACCGGAACAAAACGCCGCCATAAACTATTATTTCCGTCATATCTGGGAGTTTTTCTTACCACTTTATCCTGCCAATTTGCTGGCGGCGGGAATAATCAAAATACCCATCAATAAATTTCTCTTAATGATGTTTCCTTTTACTCTGGCAACTCTGCTCATTGGGCTAATCCTTTTTAGAAAAATACCCGTAGTGACAAAAGAAAAAGAAGAAACAAAAGCCCCTCCAAAAGTATGGTCTCATCTTTGCGAAGGACTGCTCCCGATTATATTAATTATCTTGCTGGTCATAACCTTTAAAATGTCTATTCTCTTGGCGCTGGTAATCATCATCATCACTATGCTCTTTTATTACCGGATTAACCTTGCTAAATTTCTAGTCATAATCAAGGATGCTCTCACTCCCGGACTTTTCTATATGACTTTTAGTGCTATCTACCTTAGCGATGTGCTCGAACAAAGCGGAAGTATCGAGCATCTGCTTACTTCTTTTCTACAGGGAGGACTAAGTCCCCTCTTAATTACGATCTTCTTTCCTTTCTTAATTGGGCTTTTTACCGGGATTACGATTCCCGGGATTACGATAGCCCTCCCGATTATCATGAATCTTGCCGGGCCAAATGAACTTCTAAGCCTATCCTGTCTCGCTTTTATGAGTAATTTTATCGGAGTCATGCTTTCACCCATGCATCTTTGTTTGTTAATGTCCATCGAGTATTTTTCGGCAAACTTTACGCAGACATACCGCTATTTATACCTCCCGGAAACATTTTTACTCATTTTTAGCATACTATATTCATATTGCTTTCTCTAACTTTGCTATTTCGTAATAGAGATAATTTCTAATAAAGCACTCTCGGCATTTTCAATATGTTCTCTAATCGCTAGTTTGGCTTCCTGCACATTTCCCGCCGCAATTGCCTCTACAATCCTCCGGTGTTCATCCAGCGCAAATTTCATTCTACCCGGGGCAGCCAAGGTGGTTGTCCTAAACCTCTGTACTTGATCGCGTAAATCTTTAAGCATATTTTGTAAGCGGTTATTTTTCGAGGCATGATAAATAAGTTCGTGAAAACGTGTATCTACCTCAATTGTCTTAAGCAAATCACCAGTCTCAAAATGAGCTGCCTCCATAACCAGATTCCTTTCCATTTCTTCTATTTCTTCCTGAGTCGCCCTTGAGGCAGCAAGTTCTGCTGCTAATGTTTCTAAAGCACTCCTGATTTCAAAAACATTATTAATATCTTTAATCGAAAGACCGGCAACATATGCTCCTTTACGAGGAATCATTACCACATACCCCTCTAGCTCTAATTTACGAAGAGCCTCTCGCACTGGCGTACGGCTTACACCCATTTCCTCAGCTAATTCTTGTTCCATTAACCTTTCTCCCGGCTTTAAAATCTGCCTGATTATGGCCTCTCGCAAAGTTTCATATACTACCTCTCCTAAAGGTCTAAAACTATCTAATTCTATGCATAATTTTTTCTTTTCCGTCATTCTACTTCTCTCCATTCTTTGAAAGCTACTACCAATTAAAAGTATATTATATGAAATATTTATGTCAATGAAAAGGAGCACCTTACTATGCAAAACAAAAATATTACCGACTTCACTAACGGAAGTATTCCCCGGCATCTAATTACTTTTGCCATTCCCATGTTTCTGGGGAACCTCCTGCAAGCTCTTTATAATATTGTCGACAGCATCTGGGTAGGAAGATTTTTGGGATCTGAGTCTTTAGCCGCGGTATCCGTTAGTTTTCCCATTATCTTTACCTTAATTGCTCTGGTCATGGGTATCACCATGGCGACAACCACCCTAGTAGGACAATATTATGGCGCTAAAAAAACTGATCTGTTAGGTAAAACAATCGGTAACTCGCTAATTTTATTAACCATCTCCGGATTCTTAATTTCTCTTTTAGGAATTGTTTTTAGCCGCTGGATGCTTGTCCAAATAAATACTCCCCCTGATGTACTGGAGCTTGCTGCTTCCTACCTGCAAATTTTTTGCAGCGGCCTCCTCGGCATGTTTTGGTATAACGGAGTCAGTGCTATTCTAAGAGGGCTCGGCGATTCCCGCACTCCTTTAAAATTCCTCTTTTACACTACTTTCTTAAATATTTTCCTTGATCCTCTCCTTATTTTTGGCTGGGGTCCTTTCCCCGCCTTGGGAATTAATGGGGCAGCTTTGGCTACTATCATCGCTCAAGGCATCTCGGCACTGATTTCATTACGTTATTTATTTTTTACTTCTCATCTTATCGTAATCAAAAATGACTTCTGGGTTCCCGATTTATCCATCATTAAACTAATTCTCACCATCGGGCTACCCGCCGGACTGCAACACACCTTTATTTCCCTTAGTGCCCTAGTCGTTAGTTCTCTAATCAATCTTTTCGGCAGTACCGTCGTGGCCGGTTTTGGGGCTGCCGCCAGAGTCGATCAATTTGCCTTTATGCCGGCTATGAGTATTGGCATGGCCGTTTCTTCTCTGGTAGCACAGAATCTAGGAGCAGGGAAGAATGAACGGGTGAAAGAATCTGTCCGCTGGAGCTCTCTGCTCACGATCTGCATTACCTTGTTCATCTCCCTGATCACCTTGCTTATTCCTCAACTTCTTCTGCTGCCCTTTACCAAGGAACCGGCTGTACTTGCTGAAGGAATCCGTTACCTTCGTTTTGTTGCTTTTTCCTATCTACCCATGGCTTTAATGTTTACCTTGGGAGGCGTCTTGCGCGGTGCCGGCGATACCTTCATAGCTATGATTTTCACCCTCGTTTCCCTTTGGGTAATTAGGGTTCCGCTGGCCACATCTTTATCTCGCCTGCCCTTTCTAGGCATTAATGGAGTTCTTCTCGGTATAACCATCAGCCCCTTAATGGGTTTTTTACTTAATTATCTTTATTATCGTTCGGGCAGATGGAAAAAGTCTTTAATGAAAACGCCTTAACTCACACTGTGGAAAGTCCCGTCCATTCCTGAAAAAGGTATAGGAACTTTTTCCATAAGGATGTTTCGCGGTACTCTTCTAAATCTACTGTATAGACACCCTTCTTATTATTCCAGATCTTGTTAAAATAATTTTCTATTTCCTTAACCAGCTTACTATCATTAGAGGCGGATATCTTTAAATCCGTCTCTAAATTATAATCCCCAATATTTCTCCTGGTTAAATTGGCAGAACCGCCCAAAATAACACTTTTTCCACGTCCTTTAAGCATAACTAATTTAGTATGGTACTGCTCTCCATGAGTCTTGTACCATTTAATTTTTATTTTTTTCTCAGATTCATGATAAAGCTCATTAGCTACAGGCCTATTGGGTATCCCATTTTTCTCTAACCCGAAGGCATCCTTATTGGCATCCAAAACAAGACGAATTTCTACCCCTCGTTGGGAGGCTTGTACAAGTTCCCTGATCACCTGCCGATCTGCAAGATAAAACATCCCCATCCAAATCAAATCACCCTGACTTGTCATTTTTAATTCTTCCAATAAATGTTTTTTAATTTTGCTTTCCGTCAAAACACAAACCTCCAGCTTCGCTGTATCTACTGCCGTCGGGGATTTAATTGCTTCTTGCGCTATTGCATACATTTCAGCATATTTTTCTTCCTCTTTCTCTGCAAAATCTACCGCCAGCTCTTGACCACTAAAAGCTGCTACTGCCTGCTCCGAAGCCAAAATATCCTTTAGGATCTCTCCCTCAACCACAAAAGCAATATTGGAATGGAAAGCACTGGCATCATGAGGATTAGCCGATGTAACCATCGCCCTTTTTTCTGTAAGAACTACTTTTCTGTGGTTAGCTTTAAAATTAAGTAATTTTAAATAAGAACGTGCTGTTACCTTAGGCGCTGTGGAACTAAAAGCATTAGGAAGCCACCCTTTTCCCTCGGTTCCCCACCAACGGATAAAAGTAGTCCAGATTCCTGAATAAAGAGGATTGGAATCCCGCAAAGAATCCAAATTAGTAATTACTACTTCAACCCCGTTTTTCTGCAATTCAGTAAGATGTTTAGAAGAATAGGCACCATAAAAAGTGTTTATTTCATCAGTAATAAAATACACTTTTATTTCAGGGTTTTGCGTTTTTTTATTAATCAAATGCCGGGTTAAAGAAGCCGCAATTGACGGGAACTCCTCTTTTTGCTCATATTGATCATTAAATAAAAACATATCAATAATTATAAATTTTTCAGCTTCATCAATCATTTGTAAAATCTTCTTGAAAATATTTTGCTGATGGACAATCATCCCCTCTTGTTCATAAGTAAGATCATAAAGAAACTCTACCTTCGAGTTATGATATATCTCTCCTTCATATGATATTCCCTTCTTCAATGGTTTAAAAGTGCCATAAAGAGAGGCAACTACTATTGCGCCTAAAACGACTAAAACTATGAACTTTTTTATTCTTTTCATCAAAGATTTAACCTCCGAATCAAATGAGCTTTTTTTAATTATACCACTTAGACTTTATTTATGCTTAGTGAGCCTCCTAAAAAAAAGCAGATTGAGAGCAACCAGAATTAAAATAATTCCCCCATAAGTAGCAGAAGAATCCTCCAAGGAATTTAACCAAGGGGAAAGGAGAAGAAGAACAACTACTAGCACTAACTGTACCAGTAGAAAAGCACTAATTGTTTTTTTCGGGAAACGTAAGTTTTCCTTTTTCACAACAGCTTTTCCTTGCCCTTGCTGCCCTTTCACCTGTATGCCTTCCCTTCTCGGTCTTTCCGGTCTTTCCTGTCTTTCCTGTACTTCTTTTCTCCGAACCCCCTTACTTCCCGTTTCTTCTGTCGGCGTTTCCCCTCTCTGAACCTCCCCTAGCTCCTCTTCCTGCGACAAAAAGGCAGGAGAAGCTAACTGAAAAGGTTTTTCCTTTTCCTTATTCTGCTTTTCTTTTTTAAGCAAAGGATATTTTATTTCCTTGAGCTGTTCACGGAAACCGCTTATCTTAAAATTATTATCTTCACAATAATTAATGATGTTTTGCGGTAAATCTCCCCGATAAAAAAGTACTCTTCTAATTAAGTTTCTAAAATTCTCGTTAACATCCCCTGCTAATTTAACCGGTACATACAAAAGTGACACCTCACCCGTATGCGGCTCCAAATAGATATATTCTTCTTCCAATAAAAAACCAGAGGCATAGAGAAGAAGGTTTTTACTCTCCAACAATATACTCACGATGCTATCCAGAATTTGAAGGATTTCGGCAAGCTCCGTTTCTTCTCGCTCAAGATATTGTAAAAAAGAAACTGCGGAATTTAACCGATAATACAATTGAGTTTGATTATTACTCATCCGCTCTGCTAAGGGAATTATCCCCGGATAAGCGTTCTGCTTGATCAGTTCTAACTGATAAGGAATAACCTTTTGGGTATTAGTCAAGCTCAAGACCAGATAATTACTAATAAAATCTCTTTCCTTACTGATCTGTAAATCCCCATAGAAATTCTGCACTCATCCCACCCCCTGTTACTTAAACCTAAAGGGACAGCCTTTATGGGGACGCTTCCCTTTTTTTTCAGCCTCTTCCAAAGTCATGATGGTAATCTGACTGCCGAGGTAATCACAATCCGGTCTGGTATGATATACCGGCGTATCGGATTTACACACATAGACCTCTACATCCTGATCCTTTTTTTCCGGATCATTTCCTTTACATAAAGCTGGCAACTTTAACTTTTCGTCTTTTTTACTGCCTGTATAAACCCCATTACTTCCTTTTAGCCAAGCTTTTTCCACTGCGGTATGCCGTAAAAGTACCTCCTTTTGTCCAAAAAAGGGTAACGGAATCTTAAACTTATATTCGAGTTGAATGACTACATCATCACGGGCAAAATCCTCATCCGGCACTAGCCCGATTCCCTGATACCAAGCTCGGTCTTTTTTTAATTGATATTCCGCACAACCCTGAGGCAACTCTACCAGATTCAAGCTAAGCTTTTCCTGCTGAATTTTACTATTAGCAAGATAACCGTTCAGGATTTTTTGCGCAAGTTCATATTGTCCGACTTCTTTTAATTCAGTAATAGGCGGTAATAAGGCCTGCATTACTAAACCTTGCAATCCTGTATTGAGATCTTTATTAATGATCTGCCCCATTTCCTCAATATTTTTAGCCACATCAATTTCTGCAAATTCTCCCGTCATTATCCTGGTAATAATTGTCTCTTTAACTTTTCTATCGTGGAAATCTTGAACTTTCTTAAACTCTTTCGCAAAAAAGTTCTCAAAAACCTTACCTTTGGCTACCTCCCGATCAATATACTCATTAACATAACTGACAGGATAAGTGACTGCCGCCAGCTGTTGTGCTGTCTCCTTTACCGCATGATCAAGCGTAATATTGATACAGGCTATCTTTACAAAAAAAAGCAACAAATAAAAAAAACACAGAAAAACAGGCAGTGCAATACAAGCTTCTACCGTCAAAGAACCCTTATTGCTTTTTCTTCCGAGATAACCCCTCAACATCCCTTACCATCCTCCATCTGTCCACAAAACCAGTTCAATATCTCTATTCCCTTATCTTTGTTGCAAGCTCCATTGCCCTTATGGATACTCTCCCTCAATATTCCGCAACTGCTGTTTTGACAATAATATACCTATTCCCTTTGATCCGCTCAATTCCCAGTTTGTCCAACTGTAAAAGAGGAGCAAACCACAAATCAATACTTACTTCTGCTTTACCCATAATCATTGTGCCATAGCTTTTTAAGGTGAAATCCGCTTTTTTCTGTCTGATATCCAGCTGAATTAATTGTCTCATCCGATCTAACTGCGTCTTTTCACTTTTCATCAATAATAATAATCTAAGATGATCAGAATAAGATAATCTCGTCGGTACCTTTTCTAAGCTGTTGCAAATGGGAGCACCCTTTCCGCTGTACATCGCCAGCATATCACTGGTCGCACAACTAAACCCTTTTACTAACGCTATTCCCAATCTGGTTAAAAAGGTAGGAGCCGGATTCGCAAAAAAACTGTCTACCGTATTAACAGCAAAACGAAGCCCCCAGATTTTCATAAACGTACTAATAAGATTAGTCGTTTCTGCATTATTTCCGCAAAGAAGATACTCCACTTCCCCCTTACTGAAAAAATGCCCCCGCTTCGTGGGAGAAGTAACAAACGTATACTTATCCATAATATACTCGGTAAGATACATTTTTTCGGTACTATCTTGCGCTACTTTACCGAGTAAAGTGGTAATCTTCTTAAGATAATCAAACACATTTTTTCCGATTTCTTCGGCCTTCTCCTCGGTCAACTTAGTCATTTTATCTTCATAATTCAAGGTTTGTCCTAAATCCCCGTCTTCATTATTGTCCTCATTATTAGCCGCCGCAAAATCACTCTGTTCGATCAACAAGGTAAGCGGATCCTCCGCCGAAATTCTTTTCCCATACAATTTTTCTAATTGCTTGCGCAGCGCACTTTTTTCCTCTTTTTTCTCCTTTTGCAAAGAAGGCAATGCGTTGTTTATTTTAAATAAGGTTATTTCCGCTAAGGGTCTTAGTTGCTGATTTAATTCCTTTATTTCTGCCTTTAACCGCTTCGTTTGAGCAATAAGATCCTTCATTTCTTCTAGAGAAGTTTCTTCATCTTCGCCTATTTTTAACTGGTCTAATTCCTTCTCCAAAACCGCAATCTGTTGCAAAATCGTTTTATTAAATTCCAGATCTTCCTGCAGCTTATTTAAACTTTCTTTTAATTTTTTCAATTCTTTTAGTTCCTTGAATTTTTCGTCTTGGAAGGCAACTTGCTCTGCCTTATTCAAGGCTTTTTCCATCTCTTGGGCAATTTCTTCAATCCGCTCATTATCTTGTTTTAATAACTTTTCATACTCCGCTATTTTGTTTTCTAGATCAACAATACTTTTTTGAATAGTTTCTAAACTGAGGAGCTTATCTAACGCCTTTCTTACAGCCTTATCAGTCAAATTTTTAAGAGCCTTATTCACTTTTTCTTGCGATATATTGATCTTTTTCAAACTCTCATTCGTCGCTTGGGCAGGCCCCAGTAAATCTGCCTTTTTTCCAAACGCACCCTGTAAAAAAATATCTACCACGTTTTGCGTAAGCAACACAGGTCCTTTATATTTCATATATTCCATAATTTGCTGCTTAAACACCTCATCATTTAAGATACTTTTTCCCAGCGAACCGGTAATTTTTACCTCATGAGGATGATAATTAAGTAAATGAAAATTCTGATGTCTATCCACAAGATTAACCAGAAAATAGTGTTTTAGCGTTTCTTCCTGCTCGGTTGTATAAGAAACACCAAAAAGACCAAACTGACCTACCAGTTCCTCATCATATTCCGCTAAGACTGAACGGGTCGCCGTATCTAAAGCGTTTTGTACCTTTCTTTCCGCTACCATAATCCTGCTAATATCCACAATTAATCCTGCCAACATCAGTACGGCAAGAAAAATTAGAAGAAGGAAGACCGAGATGACACCCTTTTCATTTTTTAACATCCTCGGAATCCCTCCTTCTTCCTTCCCGACTGTTTGGCAAAAATTGGATACAAAAGATTTGCGTGCAAACTTTTCTTTCTTCACTCCTTTTTAGGAGCCGCCCCTGTGACCTTACGCAAAAGCCGATTAAAATCAAGTTTTTCATTAACCTTCGTGGCATATTCTAAGGCCAGATCCAAATCTCTGATCATTTCGGCGGGGTCCGTAACAACAGCGCTGCTTTTAGCCTGAAGTACAACTGTTTTTTTTCCGGTAAAAAACTTCTTTAAATGTCCCAAAGGAATCGTCATTTCTTGGGTGATTTGGATCTGAATTTCCCGCAAAATAAGCCCATTTTGATAGCTAACCTCAACCGTTGTTTTGTCCGGCTTCTTGATGCTTCTAAAAAGTTGCGCAAAAGTATTTTTTTGTATTGCAGCCAGTTTTTTCTCCACCAGCGTTTTCTCCGAAGCAGGGAAGACAGCCCTAATCTTTTGCTCATCAAGGGAACCCGTAATCGTCTCCGTTAAAGACTGACTACCGGCAGCTAATTCAAAGACCCGGTAATAAGGGGTGTTCCCCCGCGTCCAATTATGGGCGGCTTCCTGCGCAATAGCAGAAGCTGCTTGAGTTAAAAGCACCTGATGATACATCAGCATAAAAGAAAAACACAGTAAAAATACGGCAACAAGAACAGCCGACATGATAAGAACTGCTTCTATGGTAAAACTACCTCGTAAAGTGGCTATAATTTTTCTAACTTCCATTGGGCATCCTCCCCAACTCCGCTCAAAAGTTGAAACTTAAAGTTCGAGCTTCGTCCCCTGTCTTTTAGGGGTTTTTCGGAGTGATTGATTCATCGATAATTTTCGGGTCAAAGACTTTTCCTGTCGCTTCCTTCACAAAGTTTGTTATTTGACTTCTGAACAAGAGAGCTACCCCTACAAGTACTGCCACGATAATTACCATCTCCACCGTACCCATTGCATCTTCTTCTCTCCACAATTTACCTAATAATTGACGCATCTCTACACCCCCTTTCGCTAAAAAATTTAACCTTTAATAGTTGAATAATAATTAATTATGATATCCCCTTCATCGCCAATATGGCCGGAACTGCCACAATTAACAAGATCGCCAAAAACATCAACATCATCGGAAAAAGAAGTTTGGTGGAAGCTTCCTCGCCCAAACGTTTCGCCGCATTTTTCCTCATTTCCCAACATTCTGCGGCCTGAAGCCTTAATACCGGAACCAACTCTGTACTACCCTTTTTCATATTTTGCAACACTACGGCAGTAAATCTGGTTATTTCCGGAACTCTAAGCCTCCTGGCAAAATCCTCATATGCCTGTACTTCCGCTTTGCCACTACCGATATCATAGATAACTCTTTCCGCCTCTTCATAAAGTGGTGTCGTTTTTTTATTACTTGCTATGATTCTTTCCCACGCGTTTGTCACCGTTAACCCGGCATTAATTAAGAGAATCAGCTTATTTAAAAAATCAGGAAAATCAAGTTGCAATGATAACCTTTTTTGGGCAATTTTTTTCTTAAGATCATAATCAGGAGCAAAGAAAACGGCCAGTAGTATCGCCAGGAAAAATACTCCCAAAACAAAGTCCACCTCTCCCATAGCAGCCAGAAAAAAGCAAACAAGTAGTAAACCTAAAAGAAAATACCCTAATTTATTCGCCCAATATACTTGTAAGTATAAGCGGGCTTTTTTATGGTCATATAACTCCACCAGCTTCTTATACAGACTCTGGTCATAGGGAGTATTATAGGGGTATTTGACAACCTGTAAGAGATGATGCCCCATTGGCAAAAAACTTTCCTTCAAAGCATATTCCTGCTGATTAAGCCCTTGAAAAAGCTGTTCATATTTTCCCTGGGATTTGCTGTATAAAATAACTAACAGCACTACTACCGCTAAAAATAACCCGATAAACATTATTTCTTACACCTCAATGTCCATGATTTTTTTAGAAACATAATAGGCCAGCCCTAAAAGCAAAACCGCTGCTGTCATCGCCACATGTCCGGCAAAAGTCTCAAAAACAGGTGCCATGTAATCCCCTGTTGACCAGCTAAGCACTAAAATCATGGCTATCGGCATAATATTCAAGATTTTTTGTTCAAACTTTCTTTCCGCCAACAAGGTATCGATTTCCTGTTTAATTTGCAATTTATCCCCAATGATCGTGGAAGAGTTTTTAATAATTTCCACTATATTACCACCCGTCCTTTTACTAATCACAAAAACATCGACAAAACTGTCAATCTCCTCTAAATGTGCTCTACGTGCAAAATCAAGCAGAGCCTCCTCAACCGTTTCATTCATTTCCAAGCGTCGAATAATATAAGAAAATTCCTGGATAATATATGTGTTTTCCTCGGGATAAATCAAGGCAAGATCCTTTAAGGACTCTTTAAAAGCCGCTTCCACCGACCTTCCGGCAATCAAGGAAGAAGAGAGAGCATACAAAGCTTCCTTAAACTGCAAACTCAATTCCCACTTTCTTTTTTCAATAATCTCTTT
>DHPU01000060.1:0-5714 GCA_002407935.1 Peptococcaceae bacterium UBA5356 | reverse complement strand
CCGGCAGCTAGTCCAAGATAAAAAAGCCGCTCTTTTTTACTCATAACGTAAATGTCATAATCAATCAGCTTAGGAAACGTTTCTATCTCTTTTCCCTCTGTTTTTTCCTCTGCTTTTTCTTCTGTTTTATCCTTTTTCCCCTGCTCCAGCCGCTCTATTAGCAAATATAAACCAACTGATAAAAGGCTTGCTACTATAACAACTAACACAATCTTCATCTGCTTTTCCCCTCTCGTATCCCGACAGTCCTTAACTGTCCTTTGCCCGCTGCCCGCCGCCTTCTTCCCCTGTCTACTTCTGCATCTGTCCTAACCTTACTCTAATAATACTCTCCTATTAACCTAGGGCTTTAACTTAGGAAACGTCCTTCATACCTCTGCCGAAATACCGGACATTTTAAATTTCAGAGGATGAAGAAAGGGGTTGCCCGTCCTTACTAAAGTTCCCCTTACCTTATCTCCCGTGCCCTTATCCCCCATTAACTCCTCAGATAATTCGTTCCCCGATTCTTTCTCTAATTCTTCCTCTTCCTGAAAAACGAATAACGGATTTAACTTTATTTCCCCATCTTGATAGCCGGCGACCTCACTAATTTCCAAGACTCTCCGCGACTTGTCCCTTAACCTTCCCAAATGAATAATCACATCAAGAGCCGAAGTAATCTGCTGCCGAATGGCCTCAAGAGGGAAAGCAGACGCCATTAAAACCATCGTTTCCAATCTGCTTAACATATCCTTGGTCGAGTTAGCATGACCAGTAGACAAAGATCCGTCGTGACCAGTGTTCATGGCTTGCAGCATATCCAGGGCTTCTCCGCCCCTCACTTCACCCACGATAATCCGGTCGGGACGCATCCGCAGCGAAGTCCTGATTAAATCACGAATCGTAATTTGCCCCTTCCCTTCCGTATTCGCATTTCTTGTTTCCAGCCGCACAATATTCTTTACATTGACAATCTGTAATTCCGCCGAGTCTTCAATCGTTACAATCCGTTCATCTGCCGGAATATAATTAGAAAGCACATTTAAAAAAGTCGTTTTTCCCGATCCCGTACCACCACAAATAAACAGATTATATCTTGCCTTAACCATTCGTTCCAACACTTCAGCCGCCTGCTCATTAATAGAACCACAAGCCAGTAACTGTTCCATCGTCAGCGGATTCTCCGGGAACTTTCTAATCGTTAAAACAGGTCCGTTTAAAGCGATGGGCTGTAGTACCACACTTACTCGTGACCCATCCTCCAAACGTGCCTCAACCATGGGTGAGGACTCATTCACCGTTCTATTTACCTTGGAAACAATCGACTGGATCACATCCTCCAGCTTTTCTTGGCTTTCAAAGGATAATTCCAGCTTACTAATCCTGCCCTCTTGCTCAATAAAAATATCATTCGGCCCATTAATCATAATTTCTGTTACCGTATGATCATCTAATAAGGGCTGAATAATATCCAACCTTCTCATTGCATTAAAAATATAACTAATTAAAAATTGTTTTTCCGAAACACTGATATAAGTCTCCCGCGCCTTTTCAAAGACCGCTTTCGTAATGATCTCTTCTATTTCTTCATCACACAGCTCTTTTTTTAAATCAATATTCTCGCCGATAATTCTTTTGATATCCTGAAGCAACTCTTGTTTAACCTGAAATTCCATTAAACCGCCTCCGGCCTAAATTTTCTTAAAAATGTGCTAATAACTCATGAATGGCCTTTCCAAAGCCGGTATTCATATCCAACTTATAAACCCCATCCTGCCACATCGCTAAATCCTCCACCATAGGTATCCGCGCTAAAACACCCTTACTATGCGGTCTTAGTTCCTCCTCATAATTTATTGCTTCTTCCGACAGGTTCCCGACCGCTCTCTCCTTATTGAGAACCAGATGGAATTTATCGCTAATGTCCCAGCCTTCTCGGGAACCTAATAGCCGCAGCTCTTTGAACATTCCCTTGATTTTAGTAACCGCGGACATCTTTTGTTCTGCCACCAAGATCAACTCATCACAAGCCCGTAAAACAGCCAGATTATTGCGATTAATCTCCGAGGACATATCCACAAAGATTCGTTCATATTGACTCGTGGCTCTTAACTCCTTCAGCAGTATGCTTAACTCTTCTGTCAAATCTTCATTAAAATCAAGAATACTATCAGGAGGATGATAGTAAGCAATTTTATATACGGGATCTACACACTTCGCTTTTTCCAAATGCAAAGAGAGGTTTCTTCTGTTATTCTTTAAAAAATACAGTATACTCGAAATATTCTCTTCCTGCTCCCCGGTAAAATAAAGCGAGGTCGAAGCCATATTCTCCAGATTTAAATAAAAACAGCTTTTTCCTTCCCAAGCCGACTGAATACTCGCTCCAATAGCAAGCGTAGTTTTTCCCACCCCGCCGATGGGAGAATATACCCCCATGATTTTGGTTTTTTGGCAAGCGGGAGGAAAAGCATAACTTAGGGAAGTCTCTTCCGCAAAAATTTGTAAGATTTCCGTGACGATTTTATCTCCATACTGATATTTATTAATACTCTTACCCTTGGCTTGCCCTGTCTCCTTCTTTTCACTCTTAATCTTTTCACTTGTTAAAAAGATGATTAAACTATGCCTGGCTTGGAGCAAATCACCCAGTTTTTCATAAAAAGTCCCGCCCACCAGCAGAATCTCCGGTTGACTAGCCCTGTCTTCCAGGTATTCCTTCAGCTGAGCTTCTTCTGTAAAAGAAGTTACCGAAAACTTTCGGGCATGATAAAACATCAGATAATCAACCAAAGAACCAACATAATCGCTGTCTTCATCAGCAATCACCAAATTAATCTTCTTCATCCGTTTTCCCTGCACTTCTGCCATATTTACCGTTAACTGCTATTATTCTACATCATTCCGATTATTTCCTGCTTATCATCTTTTATTTGCATTAATTGTTTCAATTATACCACAAAGTTTAAAAACAAAAGTCATCCTAAAGTGACGTAAAGAACTACTAACTATTTAAATACAATTTATTTGACGGATATTCACCGGTAATCGGATTCTTATTCTGATAATCCACATAGACTAAACATTGTTCGGAATATAAAAGAGCCCAACCCCGTTTAACTCCTTTTTTGGGGCGCAATGCCTCATTTCTTTTTAATTCATTAATTGCCCTTTTTAAGGCAGGATCCTTGATGCGTAAAATAGAGGGAAGCCTGCCCGAAGAGTTAGTGGTAAGCCGATCACAAACCATAACATCACGCAGAACCGTTCTATCAATTCCGCTTTGTCTGCTAAAATACGTAAAGACGAGAGCAGTGTAGTCATCCAGGGAGATTTTGGAGACTTTTTCAGCGCCTTGGCCGGCTGCAAATTTGCCAAACTGACTAAACAGTTCAAAGGGCGTATTCCCGGTTTGTTTTAATAAGTATTCCAAGGTACGCCGAAAACGTCCGCTGTTGAAAAGACGTTGCAAAGCATCCTCAGTATGGTGTAAGGATAAAAGTTCATCTGAGGAAAGCCAAGGAGTCTCTATCACTTCATATGGGGGGTGCTGGACGTAGTGGCACGGGAATTTTGCGGGGTTTTCGCGCATAGGTGCTCCGTGTAGCAACTTTAGAAATCCCAGTTGCAGCATATGGGGTTTGAGCTCATAAGCAATGTTAAAGCTTTCCGCAAAGCTATGCAAATCTTCATATGGCAGTCCGGCAATCAAGTCAATATGAATGTGCATATTCGCCTTTGCCACAATACACTTAATGTTGTTTTTTAAGCGTTCCACATCGGTTTTGCGGTTAATGGCCGCCAGTGTTTTGGCATTAAAACTTTGCAGCCCGATTTCCAGCTGCATTGCCCCTACCGGTGCTGTGCCAAGCAGGCTGATCATTTCTTCGTCAAGAAGATCGCCTGCTATCTCAAAATGGAAGCAGACCCCTTGGGAAATCGCCGTACCATAATTTTCGATAATGAAACGATACAATTCCATTGCCCTTTTACGGTTAGCATTAAAGGTGCGATCCACCAGCTTTACCGTTTGCGTACCGCTATTAGCAAGCAGTAATAACTCCTTTTTCGCCCGTTCTAACTCAAAAAAACGTACCTTCCCACAACGACCGGAGAGACAAAAAGCACAAAAGTATGGGCATCCCCGGCTAGTTTCCAGGTAAGCAATACGTCCTTTTAAGGCAGTAAAATATTCTTCAGTATAAGGGCTCGGCGGATCTTCCGCAGAGATATAAGGCGAAGCAATAACCATTTCCCCGCCTTTTCGATAACTTACGCCCGGAATATTATGTGCTCCCTTACTATGATAAATAGCATTCAGCAAAAGAGCAAAGGGTTTTTCCCCTTCCCCTGAAACGACATACTGTACCAGTGCCTCTTCCCGCAATATCTCTTCTGCATTGTAGCTTACCTCCGGCCCACCTAAAATAATGGTGGAGTTGGGCAGTTTGTTTTTTACAAGCCGCAATAATTGTTTGGTGGCGGTAATATTCCAGATATAACAACAAAACCCGATCACCTGCGGGTTTTGTGCAATAATTCTCTGGGCAATATTCTCGATATTCTCATTGATTGTACCCTCTATTACCTTGGCAGTAATCCCTTTTTCACAGTAAGTATCTATCCCTGCTGATAAACACCAAGGTGCCAGCGAGGAATGAATATATTGCGAATTTAATACGCAGAGCACTGCGGTTAAAGATTGTTCTGTCATATATTACCTTCCGATTTGTTTTTGTTTTAACACGCTAAAGTGAAAAAGCTATCTACTCTGATCAAAATCTGATAAGCCTTTGCGTTCCCGCTGCACACCATTGGCAAGAGTCAACGCCTTTTCCCATGTTTTTTCCGTTTCATACTTAAAAAACTCATACAGAGGACGCAATTCCTCAGTCTTATCATATTTTTGCAAGCACTCATAATACATACGCTTATCCTCGTCATAGACGATAAGAGGCGGGTGATGATGTGTCATGAGATAATAATTCAGGAGCGTTCTGCCGACACGTCCATTCCCGTCTGCGAAGGGATGAATATACTCAAACCTTGCATGAAAATAAGCGACAACTTTTAAGTAATCCTTCCCCTTATACTCATTAACTTCGGCCACGAGTTCCGTCATGTCCTTTTCTACATTTTCTACAGCAGAGCCTACTTCATAGATGCCGGTTACATAATCGTGCCTTTTAAACTCACCCGGACGCTCCTCATTGGCAATATACCTGCGTTCATCATATGTTCCGCCAGTAAGAACCCGGTGAATCTCCTTAACCAACTCTATACTAAGCGGTTCTTTTTGCACGATTTTTCCCTTTAAAAATTCATAGCACAGCCTTTGATTTTGCTGTTCAAATACGGCACGGGGACTCCCGGTAAAGTTTACAATTCTTCCATTTTCAAAGATTTCTCTAGTATCGTGATAGGTAATTTCCTCATTCTCTATTTTCCCCGAATGAAACGCAAACAGAATACGGAAGCTGTCAAGGTATTTATCTAAATCGTCGGCGGAGGCAATTTTGTATGACTGCCACAGCTCAACAACCCGACTATATTTTTCCAAGCACATCAGCCCCCTTTTTTAACCTTGTTTGCTCCAATTATACCACAAAATCAGTGAACCTCCCCGACTTGTAGAAGAGGGGAAGGTTCTTTCTGCGTTTGCCCTATCCGTATCCATCTTTTTGGGTTAAGAAGCTCCTCTTTTTAGCATTTATTTAAATTTTAGCCAAGGT
>DHPU01000070.1 GCA_002407935.1 Peptococcaceae bacterium UBA5356 | reverse complement strand
ATACTATTTAAGGGCGCGGGTAAGGCCGGAAAAAACGCTAACCCGTTCAAGGGGCCAGTATCTGATGACATCATAGTAGTTGATCCTGCTGGTAATGCAATGCCAATAAAACCAGGGCAGCAAATCCAGGGTAGGCCAGATAGTAAGATGTGGCAAGTAAAAGACCAGTACGGCAATCCAACGGGTGATCGATTTGATGGCCTCGGCCATCCAAAGCAAACAGACCCTAAAGCGCAATTACCTCACGGCCATAGAGTCGATGGAACTGGAAATCCAATATTAGACCGGTTTGGCAATCCGCATCTTCCGGTATATCCTCCAAACTGGTGAAAGGAGAGGCAAAATGCAATGTTTAGTGTGTAGTAAAGTACTTGATAAAGGATATTTATGTAAGGAGCATAGTCAAGAACTCAAAAGAATGTTAGATAAAAAAGTGGGCGTTGTTGAAACGCCTGACTTTAAACATCATTGTTCGATATGTGGCGAGTTCGAAAAAAGGATAATCATTGAGTATCCCTCTGTTGGTTATTTTTGTAATATTGACATAGAAGAGGAGAATGAGAGATATTCACTATAAGTAACAATCTGTCTCATCACAGGATTCAAGAGAAATTGACTATATTGATTTAAATAACAAACTAACGAAAATATTAGGGGTCAGCATTGACCCCGCCATGATCCTTGATAAATGCGAATTTTCGCAAGCAATAACCCCGGTTGTGACCCCACAGCCGGAAATCTGACCTTAAAGTAAATCTCACACCGACCCGCATTGCGGGTCGGTGTGAGCCGGAGCGGGGAAGCTCTGCGACCCCGCTCCTTTAACCTGCATGGTTTTCGACCCCATGGTTCAGCCTGTAAATGGGATAGTTAGGGACTATTTACTGCCGGATGATTTTATCTGGTGATTTCCGGCACAAAGCCCTCAAATTCCTCCTCACCTTCGTGGAAGGTAAAACTACCCTATGGCGACAACTAAAACGCAACACAGGGGCACACAGTGGCTTACGGCGTTAAGCATTTGAGTGACGGATAATAAGTGGATTTATTAAAATGTAACGAGCAGCTTCTGTAGATTGTCGGTAACGAACATATAAACCGGCTTGTACCCCATGGTTCATGGTGAACCATGGATTTACAGGAAATCTGTTCTATGGTAAAATTTGCGCTAGAGGGGGGTATAAGGGGGTACGAAAATCCTCCGTTTATTTTTTTCTGCAGTTGACAGTTTTGATACAAAGCGCAGAAATGACTTGCAATCCTTTTCAAACAGAGTTAACATCACACACCAAAGCAAATAACCTGTTTGAAACTGTGAGTCTTGCGGTAGATAGGCTGTCGCGCCCTTGCCCGTTCTGAGAACGAAGGCTATCATCTGAGGTTGCCGGTACTCGGGCTTTATGTGGATGGCAGGACAAAAGAAGGGATGATATGCAGAGAAGAGAAAATTACCTCTATGTCGGTATGGATTTGCATAAGGACACCCATACCGCTGTTCTGGTGAATTGCTGGAATGAGAAACTGGATGTAATGGTAATTAAGAACAAGCCCAGCGAGTTTGGCAAGCTGGCAAAACGAGTAAACAAAAAAGCCACTGCCTTGGGACTGTCTCCGAGTTACGGATTGGAAAACGCCTACGGCTACGGCAGGAGCCTTGCTGTTTGGCTCATTGAAAAAGGCTATACGGTGAAGGATGTAAACCCATCCTTAGCTTATGACCAGCGCAAAAGCGCGCCCATGATGAAGAAAAACGATGAGCATGACGCTTACTGCGTAGCAACGGTGCTGATTAATCAGCTTCACACCCTGCCCGATGCCAAGCCGGAGGACAACCACTGGACACTGTCACAGCTGGTCAACCGCCGGGACACTTTGGTCAAAGACGGTATCCGGCTGAAAAATGGTCTGCATGAGCAGTTGACGAACGCTTATCCCAGTTACCGCAAATTCTTCTGTGAAATCGACCGGAAAACGGCATTGTACTTTTGGAAAACCTATCCGTCACCCGGTCACCTGAAAGGCAAAACAGCAGAAGAATTAAAGAACGAATTAAAAACTGTATCCTCGAACTACACCAAAGGCAAGGCTGAAATGATTCTTGGCTGCGTTCAAAATGATGGCGATACAATGAGGGATTATCAGGCTTCCAGAGATTTTATTACGCAAAGCCTTGTCCGGGATTTAGAGCATCAGGCGGTGGAATTGGCTCAAATTGAAACGGAAATCGCAAAGATGCTGGAATCCTTTGACTACAAGCTCACCACCCTGCCCGGTGTCGGCAACGCAATCGCAAGCAAGCTGATTGCCGAGATAGGCGATATACGGCGTTTCCCCAATGCCGACAAGCTGGCCTGCTTCGCCGGAATTGCCCCAAAAAGCTTCAGCTCTGCGGGTAAAGGCAGGGACGAGAGCAACAAGCAAGGCAACCGTGAACTGCACGGATTATTTTACTTCCTTG
The DNA here is from genome assembly GCA_002407935.1 of Peptococcaceae bacterium UBA5356. Classification (GTDB taxonomy): domain Bacteria; phylum Bacillota; class Peptococcia; order DRI-13; family DTU073; genus UBA5356. The sequence goes on along the minus strand of DHPU01000070.1, from coordinate 307 downwards.
CTGTAACCATGGTGGCCGTTTCAACCAAAGGAAAGCCATACTGCCCCATATTCCGCGCCTATTTCCTCCGCAAAATCAGCGAGGGCAAGACGAAATCCCAGGCGTTGGTCTGCATTATGCGGCGGCTAGTGAATATCGTCTACGGCATGATGAAGAACAAGACGGAATACAGGCCATATGAGCCTGGAAGTGCGCAATCCGAAGCATTGCAACTTGAAGCCCGGCAATAGAGGTATAATCCCAAACAGCATATTTCTGTCCTTCGGATGCTACATCTGAGGGCGCGGGGAGTAATACTCCTAAGAAC
>DHPU01000080.1:469-3498 GCA_002407935.1 Peptococcaceae bacterium UBA5356 | reverse complement strand
CATATATTTTACAAGAAAAAACATGAATTATATTAATTAAATCTTGTATCATTTCTTCTTGTGATGATAATTTTTCATTGTTTACAACAATAATTTCAACACCATTGTATATGTTCGTCAACATTATCGATTACTGTTTATTCCCTCCTTTTTAATAGCCTCCAACACCTTGACCATTCTCACCGTTTCCCGCACATCATGAACTCTAATGATGTCTGCTCCATTCATTACTCCCCACGCTGCTGCCGCCAAAGATCCTTCCAAACGATCTGTTACCGGAAGATCCAAGGTCTTACCAATAAAAGACTTACGAGAAACTCCCAACAGAACAGGTTTGCCCAAAGTACGTAATGACTCAAGGTTATTCATCACTACTAAATTTTCCCGGTAATCTTTACCAAAGCCTATTCCCGGGTCAATTACCATTTTTTCCGAGGATACGCCTGCTGCCTCATAAATTTTAATTTGTTCTGCCAAACTATCCAAAAGATCCGAAATAACGTCATCATAATCCCCTTTTTCCGGATTATGCATAATAATAACCGGGGCCTGAAAACGAGCTACAACCTCAGCCATCTGAGGATCCATTAAGCCCCCTCCCACATCATTAACAATATGTACTCCTAAGGCGAGAGCCTCCCCTGCCACCTTCGCTTTATACGTGTCCAAGGAAAGCGGCACCGGTATCTCTGCTAATAGCTTTTCCAACACCGGCATAACCCGGGCTAATTCCTCCTCCGCTGAAACAACGGAAGAACCCGGACGTGTTGATTCGCCGCCTACATCAATAATGTCAGCCCCTTCTTCAACCATACGCCAAGCATGTTCCAAGGCTTTGCCTATATCAAAAAACTTCCCGCCATCCGAAAATGAATCCGGTGTAACATTAAGGATCCCCATTACCAGTACCTTTTCCCCGATAATTAGTTTGCGGTCGGCCCATTCCCAAACAACCTGTTTAGGAGCCTCTATGCTACCCAAAAACTGCTCGATTTTTTCCCCTAAAAGCCGCAGCCCCCACGGCTGTTGTTGCAACTTCTCAACCAAAGCTACATATTCCTTAAACGTCCCTAAAAGAAGTACGTCGCTATAGTCCCGACTGCAATCAATCACGCCCTTGCTTACGGCAGCTTCGCCCCCCAAAGAAAGCATCTGCTGCTTTAGTATATTCGCCCCGGGGCTTCTCACTTCCTTCAAAAGTAGAGGGAGAATCTTCCCCTTCTTTGCCATAACCTGTCTGCCCGGCTCATCACAACCAATCCGCCGAAACAACGCTTCTAATTCTGTTTGACTATCTGCTTTTAAAAAATATGGTCCCCTCATTTTCTCCACCCCACAATTTTTGTAATTATGTCTGTTTAAACAGTCAACATGGGTATCACTTTTTCCCAATCACGCTGCTGCCAATAATTAGTATACATTAAACCAAGCGAGGAATCAAAAATTGAATTTTCTAGCCAAATACATTTCTGTCACATTACCGTTTGCATCTGTTAAGGCTATTGTACTACCTCTTAAGTCAAAATGGTAGGTACTGTATTTATCCACTTCTTCTTGCCCAATCAGTCCCAAACCATAGATATAGTAGGTTTGTTTGTTTCCGGCAGTATTCATGAGGACTTGGCTGAGAGCGACATGGGGGTTCACTAGGTATTCGGTTTTGAGTTGAGATTCGGTTTTGAGTTGAGAATTTCCAGTCCACCGCTTGAACCGGGTTGCCCACTCCGTCAACGGTGACAGCAAAGCCTGCCGGAGCTGCCGGTAATGCCGCCATTTCTGTTGGCAGTTTTGCATGCTTCTTTTACGCTGAGAAACACACAGAACCCCGGTGAAATTCGACTGGTGTTCTGTGTGTTTCTGATTATTTTTTTGGCTGTTTTCCCCGAAAAATCAGCTTTAACCATCTGATAATCCCAATTGCCTCCATTTGTAATGAAACAAAAATTATTATTGAATCGGCGGGTTTTTAATAACCCCTAACTATTGAAAATTTCTTTATTCTTTAATTCCACCTCTTCAACTACTCTATCCAATACATCAATGCCTATCACACCCGCTAGATAGTAATACTTTAACCAGTAAGCATTATCCTCAGCGTATTTAATTATCGCTCTTTCAATATTATCATGTGTAAGTTCTTTTACTATAATATCTGGAATACCACAGTAATAATCAATATTTTCTCTTTTCATGTAGTCGTAAAAATTTTTCGGGGTTGATACAACAACTGTATATGTTTTTCCGTCATCCAATTGAACAAATACGTCAATATTATCATCTGTAATATCAGTTATTTGTGAAAGTTGAGTTGGATATTCGATTTTTACTACTTTCATTAATGTTGATTCCCTCCTTATTTATAAAGCTGCTCAAGTACTCTTATTACTAAAGCTTCATTTTCTTTACTCGCCTTTGCAAGTATTTCCACTCCATTACTAGTATTTCTGTAAAAAACTCTTGCCCCATTTCTTCCTCTTAAGTATAAAACATTCCTAAACAAATTTTTACTGCCTGTCCCCGGGTTTACATTTCCCTTTAATAGTTTTAGCACCAGCTCGTCGGCTTCCTTTTGTACTACTTGGTTTTTCCCCATCAGCTGAGCAGCATTAACAAGCCGTTTATCATTTTTAATCAATGATATAATTCCTTTACCAACATTCCCTACAAGCTTAATCCCTCCAGCTGAACCAGTAGCCATATCATACATTTTTCTTTGAAATAATATTTCATCTACTAACATTTGTGTATAATCTGGACAGTTTTCGTTTATCCCTCGAGTTTCTAGCATTCTTTTTGCACTCTTAATCTCTGATTCAACGGTATAGTTCTCAAGCCATTCTGTAAATTTACTCCATTTCCCTTTAGTATTATTCCATAACCCATCTCTAGCCAAGCCGAGGGGATCAACAAAACCAATCGGATTCCCCTCCGACATAAGCATAGCGGTTCAGGCTTTGTCCGTCGATAACTACCCCCAGCAAGATATCCTGACTCACAAACCGCCGTATCTCGGGGCTATAGTACCGCGC
>DHPU01000080.1:0-223 GCA_002407935.1 Peptococcaceae bacterium UBA5356 | reverse complement strand
ATAGGTATAACTGCTCATTTGCCCGTTTAACGGCCCTGAGGTCATATTGCCGTCGGCGTCGAATTGCACTTCTTGCCCATTAAAGGTAGCTAGACGATTATCCTTGGTATAGGTCATGTCAATATTCGGGATGTTCTGGAGGGAGACACCGGGCGCCAGATATGGGGAGCTTTCGGAGACAAAATTCCCAGCGACATCATATTCAAAGGTATAGCTGCTAATC
>DHPU01000018.1 GCA_002407935.1 Peptococcaceae bacterium UBA5356 | reverse complement strand
TTTGCAACGTTTTTACTGATATTCTAAGCATCTCGGCAAATTCATTTGGTTTATATGTGTACATGTTTGTCAATATTACTGATTACTGTTCGTTTCCTCCTTTCTTTATTAATTAACATTAACCGAATTATCAGTTTTGGCTATATCCAGAAATACTTGCCAGCACAATATTTCTGAGCTATTCCCCATTGCTTAAAATATTCTTTTACTTTCTCAATAGCCATCTCTATTTACTCCTTTAAAACCATCGCCGTACGACTGGGCAAATAAATCTTTATGCCAGTATATTCCTGTTTCATTGTAAGTGGGCAAGTCTTATAGAATATCTCATGAGATATTCGCCCAAAACCACCAAACCTCTGCTCATCGGTATCCATAATCACCTTGAAGCTGGCTTCTTCATGCACCGGGATCTCCAAATCAGGGTATGATTCCGTGGGATGGAAGTTATAGATAAAAATAAGATCCTTCTTTTTATACGCAATAACCTTCTTCTTTTGATCGAGCCAAAGTTGCTTTGCCCTTACCCCCATCAGCCCCTGCTCAGTCATTAAATGAATCATCGCTTGATCAAATTTCTTCAAGTCTCCATACCTCAAAAAGGGGCTGTCCGCCAAACTCCATAAACGGCGGCAGTGCTTGAAACTCCAGCCATTCCCTACTCTCGGAAAGTCAATCCACTCGGGATGTCCAAATTCATTGCCCATAAAATTCAAGTAACCTTCGGCACCAAGGGAGATAGTAATTAAACGAACCATTTTGTGTAGTGCTATCGCCCGATCAATTAGTAGGTTCTGACTGCTTTTGTTCATGTGCCAATACATTTCTTTGTCAGCCATCCAGAAGATGAGGGTTTTGTCCCCTACCAAAGCTTGATCATGAGACTCCGCATAGGCAATACGTTTTTCCAGAGGTCGGCTTGTGGTCAGCTCATGCCAGAGCCGCTGCATGTCCCAATCATAATCATTCAGCTTCATGGTACTTACCCAAAAATCAGGCATACCCATGGCAAGACGATAATCAAAACCGATTCCGCCGTCAGCAACAGGTAAACAGATTCCGGGCATACCGCTCACCTCTTCGGCAATACTGATGGCATCCGGTCGCACTTCTTTAATCAGTTCATTAGCAAGCTGAAGATAAGTAAGTGCCTCTATATCGGTGTTCAGGCTAAAATACTTTTTATAATGGTCAAATGCTGAGCCGATCCCGTGATCGCGATAGATCATCGAAGTAACACCGTCAAATCTAAAGCCGTCGAAATGATATTCCTCCAACCAAAATTTAATACTGGACAGCAAAAAGTGGATTACCTCATGCTTGCCATAATTAAAAAGCTTAGAATCCCAAGCGCGATGATAACCACGGCCATATGTATGAAAAAACTGATGTGCTGTACCATCAAACTCATTTATACCCTCGGCAAAATTTTTCGCAGCATGGGAATGCACAATATCCATTAAAACCGTAATCCCCATGTTATGGGCTTTATTAATGAAATGCTTCAATTCTTCCGGTGTGCCAAACCATGAGGAAGCCGCAAAATAGTTGGAAACGTGATAGCCAAAGGACGCATAATAAGGATGTTGCATAACGGCCATAATTTGTACCGTATTATAGCCAAGTTCTTTGATTCTGGGCAGAATCTTCCCGGCGAATTCCAGATAAGTGCCGATTGCTTCCTTTTCCTGCGCCATCCCTACATGTACTTCGTAGATCAAAGGTGGCTGAGATTTGTCTACGCAAAAATCTCCGTCTGTCCATGGAAATTTTTCTGCCGGTTCCCAGATCTGTCCGCAAAAATCATGGGTACAGGGATCCTGAATTACCTTTTTTATGTATAGTGGAATGCGATCTCGACCTCTTCCGGCCCTTTTTACATATACCTTGACCCTGGACTCGTGTTGAAGCGCATCCTTCCCGGGAAGGAAAATCTCCCAGACCCCACCTTCCTTCTTTTCCAAAGGATGAGTTTTCCTGTTCCAATTGTTGAAATCACCGATCAAAAATAAGCCATCTGCAGCAGGTGCCCATTCCCGGTAATACCAGCCATCATCAGTACAATGAAAACCAAAAAAATTATGACCATTAGCAAAATCCTTCAGGCTGCCCCCTTCACCCAGGAGCACCTTTTTCGTTTTATCATAATTATTCATTCTCAACTCGAGGTCGTGCTCATATGATTTTAAAAACGGATCAATTTCGAGTATATTCATCTCAACTCAAACTCACTTTACTACTACTCTCTTCGTTAATGATATAATAGACCATATTTTCTTCCGGTTTGAGATAAAGACGAATTGATTTAATCTCTGCTCCGTCATGTCCTTCCGCGATAAATTCTTTCTTTACTTTTGCCATAATATCATCTATTGCTACTTCCTGGCCTCCATATTGCAAAAATACTTTCTCCTCTACCTTCTTTTTCCCGATATTACCCATTTCCTTCAACTGGGATAATTTGCTCTGTAGACTTTCGATCACTTCTTTCCCCCTCCTTCTCATCAGTCCTACTTTACCTTATTACCAAAAATACCGCAACAACCCTTTTTCCCAACATCTTTAATCCACCTCTTTTCATTTTTTTCCTCCTTGTGCCGACACCAAATTATTCAATGCCCAAAAACTCTTTCCATCTGGGTAAATCGCGTTTCCCTTGTGCATAACCCAGCTCATAACTTGCGACAAGCTTTTGATAATTAATCTCACGGCTAGATACCGGCATCACATCCGGATAAACAAGAAAAGCTTTGCCTTCACATTCCAGCTCTTGAAGTTCCTCAAGAATTTGATTGTAAATAAGATAACGCTTGCACATTGCTTCCACTACATGCGGGTACTTCCGATAATAAGCTTTGATCGCTCTGGTAAATTTGAGCGGCTTTTTTCTGTACCCTTTGGGGCGGGTGAGAACAACGAAAAACTGCTTCAGTCCATCCCTTTTGGCGATATCGAGGGCAATCCCTCCTCCTAAACCGCCATCCACAAAATAATGCTCCCGAAAATAGGTAGGAGGCATGAAAATAGGCATTGACGATGAAGCACGCACAATTTTCATCAAGTCCTTCATCTCATGAATATCTTCCTTCGAAAAATAAATCATCTCTCCACTGCTCCGTTCAAAAGCGCCGATGCGGAGCTTCGCCGGATTGGCCATAAACGTTTCAAAATCCAAAGGCAGTACAGCATCCGGATAAGAAGTTTCTTCATAAATATACTGCGAACAAAAAAAGCCTTCCCCTTTAAAAAAGGATTCCCACCCGCCAAACCGGGAATCTAAGACCAGGTCAACAAAGGAGCGCTTCGCTCGTTCAATATCTCTGGATAGATAATTGATACTGTGACTGGCACCTGCGGATATTCCGGTAACATAATCAAAAAACATTTCATTTTCTAGGAGGTTGTTTAAAAAACCGGCCGTGTAACTTGCTCTCATGCCACCCCCTTCAAAAATCAGTGCTGTGTCTTTTATATTATTAATAAGTCCCATTAATTTATTCTCCTCAATTTACCTTTATTGCACTACATCCCTTCCTCGTTAAAATCAGGGATAAAGCTTTATGAGCATAACGATAATGAATTTAAATGGATCTTTATTTCGGACATCTTCGTCACTTACTTACGACTGAAGTCACGAGAATGCGTGACGAGGTCTTTCAATTATGATATCTCATGTAATATCAATTTACTCCTTAAGCAGGGGGCTGGCTACCGTAAATTCAAAGGCATGGGTGCGGTATAAAAATCATCATACATA
>DHPU01000045.1:29373-39090 GCA_002407935.1 Peptococcaceae bacterium UBA5356 | reverse complement strand
ACACCTTACTCTTTTTTACCATGCAGTTTTTTAAAATGGTATAATGTCAATATAAGTTCAGTAAGCTATTTAAGATATAAGATAACGCATTATGAGAAGAAGGGTAGGGGAAGAAAATGACCTGTACTATTGGGATTACCTGTGCTTGGGAAGAAAAAAACAGTTGTCATAAGCTGCATGATGAGTATGTATATGCTGTCAAAGAAGCCGGAGGGGTTCCTTTTTTACTTCCCGGGCTTGATTTTTTTGAGCTAATTGCTGTATATTATAACCAGTTGGATGGTTTTATTTTTTCCGGTGGCAGTGATGTCGATCCGGCTTTTTTTGGCGAAGAACCTCAGCAGGGCTTAAGGGAAATTACACCCCGGCGGGATGCTTTGGAACTGGCTTTGGCTAAGTTGGTTTTAGAGGGAGACAAACCGGCCCTGGGGATTTGTCGGGGGATGCAGGTTTTAAATATTGCGGCAGGCGGAGATGTTTATCAGGATTTGCAGGATGTGACAAAGCAAAAGCATATCCAGCAGGCTCCGCGTCGGTATCCGTTTCATACTGTGCAAGTGCAGCAAGATAGCAATTTGTTTAGGTTAGTCCAACAGGAAAGCTTTAAGGTGAACAGCTTTCATCATCAGGCGATTCGTCAGGTAGGCAAGGGTTTAAAGGCTGTGGGCTGGAGTAAAGACGGTTTGGTTGAGGCGATTGAGTCAAGCGATGCAAGAATAATGGCCGTACAGTGGCATCCGGAGTGTAACTGGTGGAGGGATAAGCTTTCATTTTCTTTATTTGAAAATTTGGTTGATTATATAATCCAAAAAAGGGGCTGAGAGTTTTGGAAACAGAAAAATTGGCAGAAGTAACTAGGGGCGCTTTGGTAGAAAGTGTACATCGCGGGGCGATTGCGGTTGTAAATTGGCAAGGAGAAATAATTGCTTCAGCAGGGAACCCTTCTTATCTTACTTATTTTCGTTCAGCCGCCAAACCTTTGCAGGCTCTTGCGGTAATTGAAAGTGGAGCAGTAGTAAAGTATGCTTTTACTTTAAAGGAGATTGCCATCATGATAAGTTCTCACAGCGGAGAACCGGAACATTGTGAGGTCGTTATGGGAATTCTCGAGAAACTTGGTTTGGGTGAAGAATATTTACAGTGTGGGATCAGTGCACCGTTCCACAAGCCCAGTAATGAGGCTTTATTAATTGAGGGATTGGAGCCTACCCCTCTTCATAATTGTTGTTCGGGGAAACATGTAGGAATGCTTACGATGGCTCGTTATTTAAATTTGTCTTTGGATGATTATTTTTTGCCGGAGCATTCGGTACAGCAAGAGATGTTACAGTCTGTTGCTGAAATGGCCGGACTTGAACCTAAGGAGATTCCTTTTAGTATAGATGGTTGCGGTGTCCCGGTGTTTGCTTTAACCTTGGATAAAATGGCGTATAGCTATGCGCGGTTAGCTGTACCGGAGGGGTTATCTGAAATGAAAAACGCCGCCTGCGATATTGTGAAGGAGGCTATTATTAATTATCCTTATTTGGTAGCCGGAACCGGGCGGTTTACCACGGATTTACTTCAGGTGACAGGGCATAAGCTGATTGCTAAGGATGGTTCTGAGGCTATTTTTTGTCTTGGCGTTCCTGATAAAGGGTGGGGAATTGCGATCAAAATTAAGGATGGTAACGAGCGGGCGATGGCGCCTGTGGTTCTGTCTGTGTTAGAGCAGTTAGAGCTACTGACTGCGGAGGAAAAAGAAAGGCTGGCTGCTTATAGAAGGATCGTGTTGAAAAATAACCGTGAGCAAGTAGTGGGAGAAATTAGGCCTGCTTTCACCTTGAAGAGGACTTAAGAAAAGGACTAAAAAAAGGATTTAAAAAAAGAAGAACTCACGCAAGATAGCGATTTTAAAGGAGAACGGATAGGGAGTTGAAACAGATGGATTTTACCAAGGTTTTATCGCAAGAATTGGGCTGGCCTTTGCAAGGTACAGTACAAGCAGTACAATTATTAGAAGAGGGGAATACGATTCCGTTTATTGCCCGGTATCGTAAGGAAGCTACCGGGGAGATGGATGAGGTGACTTTACGCCGTTTGGCCGAGCGACTGGAATATTTACAAAACCTGGCTAAACGTAAAGAAGAAGTATTGCGGTTAATTGGGGAACAAGAGAAGTTGACTCCGGAGTTAGCCCAAAGTATTAATGCGGCCGTGACGATGCAGCAGGTAGAGGATTTATATCGCCCCTTTCGTCCTAAACGCCGTACCAGAGCTAGTATAGCGAGGGAAAAGGGGTTAGAACCATTGGCACAATTGCTGCAAGATCAGTCACTGGTTAAAGGGGATCTTCTTTCTTATGCTTCGCAGTATGTTAATCCTGAATTGGAGGTAAATTCGGCGGAAGAAGCTTTGGCGGGAGCCAGGGATATTCTTGCGGAAGAGGTGGCGGATGATCCTTTTTTACGGGAGATTGCCCGTAAATTTTTCTATGAAAAGGGCTTATTGGTAACTACAAAAGCAAAAACAAAGGCAAAGGCGGTCGGGAAAACGGCGGTCGAAAAAACAGCAGCAGGGAAAACGGAAGTGACAGAGTCTACACCTTATGAGATGTATTACGAGTATGAGGAACTGGTTCGCAAAATACCACCGCACCGCATCTTAGCCATTAATCGCGGAGAGAAGGAAGAAGTATTACAGGCGAAGATTGTGGTGCCGGAAGAAGAGATTGTGACAAAACTAGGGCAAAGGGTACTGACAAATCCAGCTAGTCTGGGGGCAGCACAGTTAAAAGAGGCGGTGGCCGATGGGGCATGTCGCTTGCTTTTCCCTAGTTTAGAAAGAGAAATACGGAGAGAATTGTCGGAAAAAGGGGAGAAACAGGCCATTGTTGTTTTCTCCCAAAACCTGCGAAATCTGCTTCTTCAGCCTCCTGTACGGGGTCAAATGGTGTTGGGGATAGATCCGGGTTTTCGTACCGGGTGTAAGCTGGCGGTAATCGACGATACAGGAAAACTGCTGGAAATAGGGGTAATTTTTCCGCATCCGCCGCAGGGACAGAAGAGAGAGGCGGGAACAAAATTAAAAGAAATGATCAAGAAATGGCAGGTTACAGCCATTACGATTGGGAATGGGACAGCATCTCGCGAGACGGAGGCCTTGGTGGCGGATTTAATTAGAGAAGAAAACCTTGCGGTTAGCTATACGATTGTCAGTGAAGCCGGTGCTTCGGTTTATTCCGCTTCTCCTTTGGCCCGGGAAGAGTTCCCCACTTTAGATTTATCATATCGAAGTGGTGTTTCTATTGCCAGAAGGATTCAGGATCCTTTGGCCGAGTTAGTGAAAATTGATCCTAAGTCGATTGGAGTGGGTCAATACCAGCATGATGTTAATACAAAGGAACTTAATCAGGCTTTGCAAGGGGTGGTGGAATCTTGTGTAAATACGGTAGGGGTAGAATTAAATACAGCCTCTCCTTCCTTGCTGCAATATGTGGCGGGATTAAGCCCGGGTGTGGCTAAAGCTGTGGTGGAGCGGCGGGAAAGCAAGGGCAGGTATAGGGTTAGAAAAGAATTACTGGATATTCCACGGTTGGGAGAGCGTACCTTTCAGCAGTGTTCGGGGTTTTTGCGAATTGCCGAGGGGGATAATCCCTTGGAAAATACGCCTGTGCACCCCGAGTCTTATGAATTGGCTGAGCAGATTCTTTCCTTGGCCGGTTATCGTGTGCAGGACCTTTCGGTACAGGAAAGAGAAATTAGAGCTGCTCTGGAAAAATTGGATCTGGCGGAGACGGCGCAAAGGTTAGAGGCGGGGCTTCCTACGGTGAGAGATATTAGCGAAGCCTTGAAAAGGCCGGGTCGTGATCCTCGAGAAGATTTACCGCCTGTCCTTTTTCGGCAAGATGTGCTTTCGCTGGAGGATTTGCGCGAAGGCATGGTGTTAATGGGAACGGTGAGAAACGTGGTAGATTTTGGGGCTTTTGTGGATATAGGGGTGAAGCAGGATGGACTTGTTCATATCTCTCAGTTGAGTAATAAATATATCAAGCATCCTTTGGAGGTAGTCTCAGTAGGGGATGTGGTTAAAGTAAAGGTTTTGCAGGTTGATCAAGAGAGAGGCAGGATTAGTTTAACGATGAAAGTAGAGGAGTAAAAGGCGTGGACAAAAGTAGCGGTAAAAATGACAAAAAAACGATTTTAAGTAATGGCCGTATTTATACGATGGCTGGTCAGGTTTGGGAAAAAGGGACAATTATTTTGGAGGGCAAAACAATTAAGGCGGTGGGGGAAGGAAACTCTTTACTTCAAGCGGCTAAAATAGACCTGGCAACAGGAGCGGGATCGGAAAAAGAAATTGATACGGAAACAGAAATTGAAGTGATTGATTTAGAGGGTAAAACGGTGCTACCTGGTTTTATTGATGCCCATACGCATTTGGGGATTTTGGAGGAGATTTTTCAGGATGATGGTGATGATCTGAATGAATTCACGGAGCCGGTTACTCCTGAGTTGAGAGCGCTTGATGCGGTTAATCCTCTTGATTTAGGTTTTCGTGATGCGGTCAGTGGCGGGATAACTACGGTAATGACGGGACCGGGCAGCGCTAACGTGATTGGCGGAACTAATTTGGTCATGAAAACAGCGGGCGGTAGTTTTGCGGAAAAATTGCTGGTTGCGCAGGCCGGATTAAAGGCGGCTTTTGGGGAAAACCCCAAGCGGGTTTTTAATGAACAAAAAAAGATGCCCTGCACGCGCATGGGGATAGCGGCACTGTTGCGGCAGGCTTTGGTAGACACAGAGGATTATTTAAATAAAAAGGCCAAAGCGAGTTCTTCTGAGGAGGTTTTTGAACGGGATTTGGGAATGGAAAATATGGCGTTAGTGCTCCAGAAAAAAATCCCGCTACGAGTGCATGCGCACCGGGCTGATGATATTTTAACAGCTTTGCGGATAGCCGATGAATTCGGGATAGAAATGGTGTTAGAACATGGCACAGAGGCGCATAAGGTGATTTCGGAGTTGCAGAAACGGCAGATTCCGGTAGTGGTGGGGCCTACTCTTTCCAGCAGGTGTAAGGTTGAATTAGCGGAAATGACCTGGCGGACAGCGAAGCTGCTTAATGAAGCAGGAGTTTTAGTAGCATTGACGACAGACCATAATGTTTTACCGGTGCAGTATCTACCAATCTGCGCTGCTTTAGCGGTAAAGAATGGGATGAAAGAGGAAGAGGCTTTGCGGGCGATTACGATTAATCCCGCTAAAATTCTGCGACTGGACAAGCGGATTGGCAGTTTAGAAGCAGGGAAGGATGCGGATCTGGTGATTATGTCGGGACATCCTTTGGATTGGCGTTCTCGTGTGGAAAAGGTCTATATAGAGGGCAAAATAGTGTATGAGATGTGTTAAAATACAGATAGGAATAATTTAGAAGATAGGAAGTGAAAATTACACTTGTGTGGATATAGTTATGAATCTTTTTCTCCCGAAGAGACTTTTGCTTTGGCTAAAAGGCTCGGAAAACGTTTGCAGGGCGGTGAAGTGATCGCGCTGGAAGGGGAATTAGGAGCTGGAAAAACTCATTTTGTGAAGGGGCTAGCAGAGGGACTTGGGGCCGAGGAACCGGTAACCAGTCCTACTTTTACTCTCCTTCATCTTTATGAAGGCAGGCTCTCTTTAGCTCATTTTGATGTTTACCGCTTGCCTTTTCCCCAAGCCTTTGAAGAGCTGGGTTATGAAGAGTATTTTGCAGAGCCCTGGGTGACGGCAATTGAATGGAGTGATTTAATTCAGCCCTATTTGCCCTCTGTATATTTACAGGTGAAGATGACGCACTTGCATCGGCAGGAGCAGGGAGAAGGGCGTTTAATTACCTTTCATCCCCATGGGGAGTCGTTCCAAGCTTTACTAAAGGAGTTGACCCAAGATGATAGTACTGGGAATTGAAAGTTCTACGCCGATAGCCTCGGTTGCCTTAGTATCTGAGCAGAAGCTTTCAGGAGAGATAACTTTAAATATTGGTTTAACTCATTCTGAACAATTACTTCCTTTAATCGATGATCTTTTGCAGCAGACCAAGATTTCTCGTACCGATTTAGGGGGCATTGCGGTAGCCGGCGGACCGGGCTCTTTTACGGGCTTGCGTATCGGTATGGCAACGGCGAAAGGATTAGCACAGGGATTAGCGATCCCTTTAGTTAGTGTTCCTACCTTGTTAGCACTGGCTTATCTGCAGATGGGGCGTGTGGGATTGGTTTCGCCCATGCTGAATGCCCGGAGGAATGAGGTTTATACGGCTCTTTTCCGGTTTGACCGGCAGCATAAGTATGAGTTGTTGGAGCCGTATCAAGCCGTGAGTCCACAGCTTTGGGCGGAAAAACTGGAGGAATACCGTGAGCCGGTACTGCTTTCCGGTGATGGAGCAACTTATTATGCTGACCTTTGGCAAAAGGCCTTAGGGGAAAGCGTGGTTTATCCACCGGCCCCCTTTTTAACGGCGAGGGGAGCAAGTGTAGCTTGGTTAGGCAGGGAAAGACTTGTCCGGGGAGAACAGGATGATTTATTTGCGCTGAAGCCGCTGTATATACGTTCTTCTGAAGCTCAGCGTAAGCTGGATAAGGTTCAGCAAGTACCTGCGGAATTACAGCATAGGCGGCATGCCGCCCACGAAGCAGATCAGGGAGTACATGATGAGGTGCATAGTTGATGAATTATGTTTTAAGACCGATGAGAGAGGAAGATATTGCTCAGATTGTGGAAATTGAAAAGCAGTCCTTCCCTACCCCATGGTCGTCTTATGCTTTTAATTGTGAACTGGCTGATAATGATTTTGCTCATTATTTGATAGTTACGACAGAGAAAAATCCGGAGCAGGTCTTGGGCTATGGCGGAATGTGGATTATTATTGATGAAGTGCATATTACGAATATTGCCATTGCCCCAGCATATCGGGGGAGAAAATTAGGCGAATTTCTAATGCGGGGCATGGTGGCCTTAGCTGTGCAAAAAGGGGCTGTCCGGATGACCTTGGAGGTTAGACCCTCTAATAATACGGCGTTGCAGCTTTATACTAAAATGGGCTTTAAAACGGCAGGAATTCGTCCAGATTATTATATAGATACAAATGAGGATGCGCTGATTATGTGGAAGGAGCTTATGGGTAAGGATGGTCGAGAAAATGGCGAATAAAAGTAAAGAGATTATTATGGCTATAGAAACTAGTTGTGACGAAACGGCCGTGGCGATATTGGCAGATGGGAAGGAACTATTGGTTAATTTAGTGTCTTCACAAATTAAAATCCATCAGCAGTTTGGCGGGGTTGTGCCGGAAATTGCTTCTCGGCAACATCTGGAGCAGGTTAACCGCTTAATTGATTTAGCTTTAAAAGAGGCTGGACTCACCTTTGCTCAGTTAACGGCGCTTGCGGTAACTTATGGGCCGGGGTTGGTGGGGGCTTTATTAGTAGGAGTCAGTACGGCTAAAGCGTTGGCGTATAGTGTTAATTTACCTTTGGTGGGGGTTAACCATGTGGAGGGCCATATCTACGCTAATTGGTTGGCTCAGGAGGAAAGGGAGTTTCCTTTAGTTTGTTTGATTGTGTCCGGTGGGCATACGGCTCTGGTAGAAATGAGAGGTCATGGGGAGTATCGCTTTCTTGGAGAAACACAAGATGATGCAGCCGGGGAAGCTTTTGATAAAGTTGCTCGGGCTATGGGTTTGGGTTATCCCGGCGGGCCGCTGCTGGATGCTCTGGCGCGGGAAGGTAATGGAACGGCTGTACAGCTGCCACGGGCTTGGCTGGGGGGTAATAATTATAATTTTAGTTTTAGTGGTGTAAAGACAGCGGTGCTTAATTATTTAAATAAAGCGGCACAAAAAGGGGAGGAAGTAAACAAAGCGGATTTAGCAGCCAGCTTTCAGGCTAGTGTGGTGGAGGTTTTGGTGGAAAAAACGGTTCGGGCGGCGCAAGAGAAAAAGTTGAAGACTGTTCTTATGGCGGGCGGGGTTTCGGCTAATAGTTTATTACGGGAGCAGATGCAACAACGGTGCCAGGAGGAAAAGTTAAATTTGGCATATCCACCTTCGGAGTATTGTACTGATAATGCGGCGATGATTGCTTGTGCTGCTCATTATCGGTATTTAAAGGGGGAACGTTCCGGTTGGGATTTGAATGCTGTTCCGCAGTTGAGGCTTCGTTAAGGCGGAGTGTTTTCTGCAAAAAAATTCAATGTTTAATCTTTTCTGTCTATCTAGTATAATAATAAAGGGAAGTAGGTTATTTTTTAAGAAAGAGGAGTTGGTTTTGAGTTGGATCCTGATTGTAGTCATCAGTTAATTTTGTCCGTATTTTTTCTTTTGTTAGCGGGCCTTTTTGCGAATTGGGAGTATGCTTTAAAGTCACTGAACAAAGTACGCCTGCAGCAAACGGAGACTGAAACAGATCCGCGAGTGGACTTAGTAAATAAAATAATAGAGACGCCCGATCAAGCTTTTAATACGTTATTGTTTGGCAGACTGGTTGCCGGTATTATTTCTATTGTATTAGGCACAGAATTGATCTTAAGATTAGATGGGAGCGAAGGTGAAGGGTGGGGATTAATCTCCTTTACAGTAGCTTTAATGCTAGTTTTTATGCTTATCGGAAAGAGTTTACCTGAGGTTTTAGGGAAAAGGTATTCTATGGAAATCAGTCTTTTTTTTAGTAGAGGCATCCTTTTCTTTAAGTATTTATTTTTCCCTTTTATGAAGCTTTTTGAGCTGTTGGAACAGTTTTTTAGTAAGGTAGTAGGATTGGAAAAACCGGAACGGCTGGGAAATGGCTTAACAGAAGCAGAGATTTTTGATTTAGTAGCTTCCGGGCAGGAAGATGGAACGATTAATCAGGTGGAAAAGACCATGTTGCATGGTGTTTTTGAATTTACTGATATGGTGGTAAAGGATGTAATGACGCCTCGTCCGGATATTACGGCGGTAGAAAAGCAGACAACCTATGAGGATTTAATGAAGGTAATTAAGGAGGAACAGTTTTCCAGAATTCCTGTTTACGATAGTACGGTGGATAATGTTTTGGGAGTTGTTCATATCAAAGATTTGATTTTTCTTTTACCCGAGGAAAGACGGGATTTTTTCCCGGAAAAGCATGTACGACAGACTATTTTTGTACCGGAAACCAAAAAGATTTCCGAGCTTTTTATCAGTATGAAAAAGGAAAAAATTCACATGGCGATTATTTTAGATGAGTATGGTAGTACTGCCGGACTGGTAACATTGGAGGATTTAATTGAAGAAATTATGGGGGATATCCAGGACGAGCATGATAGTGAAGAACCATTGCTACAGTACATTGACCAAGATATTATCGAAATTAATGCTAGTATGAGAATCGAAGAGATTAATGAGCTATTGAATTTTAATCTGCAATATGAAGAGACGGATACGGTTGGGGGATTGGTTTTTGCTGTTTTAGACCGTGTGCCCGTAGAAGGGGATAAGGTAGAAATAGCAGAACTAGAATTCATTGTATGGGAAATGGAAGGACATCGTATTGAGAAGCTCCGTCTTAAAAAATTAGAGAAGACAGAAGAGCCGGGAGAGAGCCCGGAAGCAACTGCGAATATGGGTGTGAATGTAGAAGTAGAAGTGGATATAGAGACGAAGCCGGAAGCGATAGCTAAGTAAAATTCGCTTTAGTGCTGACAACAAATTTCCTGCCTGGAAATTAAATAAATATGTGTG
>DHPU01000045.1:29023-29157 GCA_002407935.1 Peptococcaceae bacterium UBA5356 | reverse complement strand
GCTCAGTTCGCCCTGACGCCGACATCCGTGTCGGCGTCTCTGTATCACTAGCCTCACCTTCGCTAAGGACGTTTAGCTGCCCGATGATAGTCATCCTCCGGCAGTACCTTGTCTAAAACGGGTACGAGGCATGC
>DHPU01000045.1:27033-28809 GCA_002407935.1 Peptococcaceae bacterium UBA5356 | reverse complement strand
GGCAAAGATGTTGTGCCTGAGTCCGTTTCTTTCGGAATACAGTTAAACAGACTTAACGAAAGCGAAGTGAGAAAGCAAAGGGGCGGACAGGACGTCCGACCCAGCTCGAGCCAGCACATGGACGTGCTGTCGAGGGCGGTTTGCTTTATCCTGAGCTGAGTTCTAGTCTGTTCTGTATGAAGAATCGAAACGACGAAGGCACACATCTTTGCAAGTATATGTGGATGAAAAAATTGTGTATATTGTGTGTAACTTGATAAAGAGCGGGAACTAGGAGCTTGGGCATGTGGACAAAAATAGCAAAAAAAAACCACCTTATCTGTGGATAATGTGGGTAGTAAGGGAGAAAAGGCGATATTTAGCGGATAAATCTGTGGATAAACCTGTGGATTCTGTGGATAGATGGACATATGTTCTGCTTTTTTGGGTATAATAGTTAATGTTGATTAGAACGGTTAAAAAATAGTTACAGTTATGTAGCCGTATAGATATAAACATGGTAAAATAAGAGATATTTCAAGAAAGGTGTGGAAAAAATGTCTAATATCGAAAAGAAGTTGCAGGCAATAGGATTAAGTATTCCAGAAGCTCCCAAACCGGTTGCAGCATATGTTCCCGGAGTAATAGCAGGGGATTTACTTTATACCTCCGGACAGATTCCCTTAGTTAATGGAGTAGTAAGGTACAAAGGGAAGGTGGGGTTCGATGTTTCTGTAGAAAAGGGCTATGAGGCGGCGAAAATATGTACGTTAAATTGCTTAGGTGTAGTAAAAAGTCTGATTGGAGATCTTGATCAAGTAGAACAGATCGTTAAAGTAGTGGGGTTTGTCAATAGTGATCCTGATTTTACCTTGCAACCTCAGGTAATCAATGGTGCTTCTGAATTATTAGGTGTAGTATTCGGGGAAAAGGGAGCTCATGCGCGCAGCGCAGTAGGAGTAAACAGCTTGCCGCTGGATTCTACCTGTGAGGTGGAAATGATTGTAAAGTTAAAAGCAAAATAAGATAGAAAATGGATTAAATTTCAGGTGTACAGTTGTAGATTGTTGATTCGGTAATAATTAAATCCACAGGGATATCATATAATGCTGAGGGTAAGAAATCCAAAATCTGAAAATCATAGGCCAGAGCTACTTTAAGACAGTCTGAACGAAGGTTGGGAAGAAAACGGTCGAAATAACCGCCGCCATAGCCGAGGCGAAATCCGTTACGGTTAAAAGCCACTCCCGGGAGGAGACAGATATCTACGGAAAGTGGGTCGATAGGACGCAGATATTTTTGTTTTGGTTCAGGAATACCGTAATGTCCTTTTGTCAGTTCTTTGAGACTTTTTAACTGGGAAAGAAGCAAAGATTTAGTTTCGGGGCAGGTAACGGGAACAAGAACTTGTTTTTCTTGTTGCCAGGCATTTTTAATAATGTTTAGGCTGTTAGGCTCCTTTTTGACGGGGAGATAAGCTAGAATAGTTTTGGCAGAAAGGTAAGATTTATGTGCAAAGAGTTGTGCATTGATTTGTTGGCTTTTTATTTGTACCTCCTGCCAAGGAAGATTAGTACGTTTTGCCAGCATGTTTTTACGTAATTCTTTTTTATCAATAATCACTGAGAAAACTCCTTCTAAGGCTAACGACTGTTAAAAATATTATATCGCAAATATTTGTTAAATGCACAGAAAATGTCGAGATGGTTGTAATAGCAGCATTAGAGTGTATAAAGAAGGATTTGAGTGGAGATATATTAAAGTAGTGGGGGTTCACAGCTCTCAATAGTAGCAAAA
>DHPU01000045.1:24735-26888 GCA_002407935.1 Peptococcaceae bacterium UBA5356 | reverse complement strand
AACGAGATATTGGAAAGAAGATAAAAGTAGTAAGAGATAATTTTAAAAAACAGCTAAATATGGAAGTTGCCTTCTTTTGGTGCCTTTACTATTATTATTAGTGTATGTTAGCACTCAACAACGTCGAGTGCTAACAAAAAATAAAATTATAATATTTTAAGGAGGTATTATTGATGAATATCAGGCCTCTCGGCGACAGAGTGGTTATCAAACCATTAGCTCAGGAAGAAAAAACGAAAAGTGGGATTGTGCTCCCGGATACGGCGAAAGAAAAGCCTCAACAGGGCGAAATATTGGCAGTAGGATCCGGTAGAACGCTGGAAAACGGGCAAAAAGTAGCTTTAGAAGTAAAAGTGGGTGACAAAGTAATATTTTCAAAATACGCTGGAACAGAAATTAAAATTGAGGGGCAGGAAGTATTAATACTTAATGAAAGAGATATTCATGCTATCATCTAAAATTAGCAGATAGCAAACAGATTTAAAACACTAAAAAAATTGGGAGGGAAACATAATGGCAAAAGATATAATCTTTGGCGAAGAGGCCAGAAAAGGGCTGGAAAAAGGTGTTAATGCTTTGGCAGAAGCGGTAAAAATAACATTAGGGCCTAAAGGTCGTAATGTTGTTTTAGATAGAAAATTTGGCTCACCTACCATTACTAATGATGGAGTAACTATTGCTAGAGAAATTGAACTAGAAGATTCCTTTGAAAACATGGGAGCACAATTAGTTAAAGAGGTTGCTACTAAAACAAATGATGTAGCAGGTGATGGAACCACTACAGCGACCTTATTGGCTCAGGCTATTATCCGGGAAGGGTTGAAAAATGTGGCGGCCGGTGCTAATCCGATGATTTTGAAGAAAGGGATTGAAAAAGCAGTAAAAGCGACTGTAGAGGAAATCCAAAAAATTGCTAAACCGGTTGAATCCAAGGCGGCTATTGCTCAGGTAGCGTCCATTTCAGCTGCTGACACCGAAATTGGGGATCTTATTGCGGAAGCAATGGAAACTGTCGGTAATGATGGAGTTATCACTGTGGAAGAATCTCAAAGCATGGGAACGACGCTTGAGGTTGTTGAAGGAATGCAGTTTGACAGAGGATACATATCTCCTTATATGATTACGGATACAGACAAAATGGAAGCGGATTTGTCCGACCCATACATTTTGATTACTGATAAGAAGATTACTTCTATCCAGGATATGTTGCCTGTATTGGAGAAGGTTGTGCAAGCGGGGAAGGCTCTTCTGATTATTGCTGAAGATATCGAAGGAGAAGCACTCGCGACTCTGGTTGTTAATAAATTACGGGGAACCTTTACTTGTGTAGCGGTAAAAGCTCCTGGTTTTGGGGATCGTCGGAAAGCTATGCTGGAAGATATTGCGATTCTCACCGGTGGGCAGGTCATTAGTGAAGATATTGGTTTGAAGCTGGAAAATACCACTCTCGAAATGCTTGGTCAGGCAGCTAAAGTTAAGGTCAGCAAAGAAGAAACCACCGTTGTAGAAGGTCGTGGAGAAAAAGCGGCTATTGATAGTCGTGTAGCCCAAATCCGTAAGCAACTGGAAGATACTACTTCTGAATTTGATAAAGAGAAACTCCAAGAGCGTTTGGCAAAGCTCTCTGGTGGTGTAGCAGTTATTCAGGTAGGTGCGGCTACAGAAACTGAATTGAAAGAAAAGAAACATCGTATTGAAGATGCTTTGGCTGCAACACGCGCTGCTGTAGAGGAAGGCATTGTAGCTGGTGGTGGAGTAGCCTTTATTGAAAGCTTGGTTGCGTTGAATAAAGTAACTTCTGATATTGCTGATGAAATGACCGGTATTAATATTATTAAAAAAGCTTTGGAAGAACCTATTAAACAAATTGCTTATAATGCTGGCGAAGAAGGTTCTGTTGTCGTAGAAAAAGTAAAGAATTCCGGCAAGAGCGGTTTTGGTTTTAATGCTCTGAAGGGTGTTTATGAAAACATGATTCAGGCCGGTATTGTCGATCCGGCCAAGGTAACACGTAGTGCGTTGCAAAATGCTGCGTCTATTGCGGCAATGTTACTTACTACGGAATGCCTGGTTGCTGACAAACCGGAAGAAAATAAAGCTGGAGCAGTTCCGCCCGGAATGGGTGGTATGGGCGGCATGGGCGGTATGATGTA
>DHPU01000045.1:0-24632 GCA_002407935.1 Peptococcaceae bacterium UBA5356 | reverse complement strand
ATGGGCGGTATGATGTAAACGGCTTGTTCAAAAGATATATAGAAAAAGGTCTATCTCATAATTTATTAATTGTGAGATAGACCTTTTTAAATTATAGTTTTATTTTTTATGTTTAGGACATCCTATATAAAAGAAAAGGTATATTAAGAAAGAGAGGTACTGTGATGAAGTTAAAAGAAATCATGACGAAAGAAGTAATTGCGGTCTCCCCGGATACTTCCATTTATGATGCTGCGCAGCTTATGAAAGATAAAGATATCGGCTCCATCCCGATATGTAAGGATAATTTGGATGTGGAGGGGATAGTTACTGACCGAGATATTGTGCTCAGAGTTGTCTGCACAGGGAAAGACCCCAAAACAACCAAATGCAGGGAGATTATGACTGATAAGCTGATTGTGGGTAAGGTGGAGATGGAAGTAGACTCTGCTCTAGAATTGATGGGTGATATACAAATACGCCGTTTGCCGGTGGTAGAAAATGGCAAGCTAGCAGGCTTTGTAGCTTTGGGAGATATGGCAGTCAATAGTCGCTTTGACCATGCTTCAGAGCGAGCTTTATCAGATATTTCCACCCCCAGTCGTCCGCAGATGTAATTATAAAAAGCACGTTCATCCCACTAGTATTTAAGTAGAATGACGTGCTTTTTATTCTGTTTTTAGGATGATGATTTCGATTCTTCTGTTTTTACTGCGTCCTTCGGTTGTGTCGTTGGAAGCAACGGGACGATATTCTCCATAGCCTGCTACGGATAGCCGGGTTGGATCAAAGGTGAGTTCTTCAATAAAGTAACGTACTAGGTTTACAGAGCGAGCGGCAGATAGTTCCCAGTTGGAGGGAAATTCTTTTGTAATAATCGGTCTGTTATCGGTATGTCCTTCCACGCGGATATGATTAGGGAGGGTTTTTAGCTGATCAGAAATAACTTTGATGAACTCTTTGGCTTCCGGGGTTAAGGTAGCACTGGCATCCTGATAAAGTACTGTTCCGGTGATGGAGATGCATAACCCTCTTTCGCCATAACGGAGGTTAATGTTTGATTTTACTCCTTTTTCGTTCGCATATTCCTCAATATCTTTGGATAATTTAGCTAAGGCCTTTTTTTCTTTTTGTTCAGGTGTTAATTCTTCAGTGCCATTTCCGGGACCGGTACCCGGCATATTCATGACGGGATTTCCACCTCCAGAAAGCCCTCCGCCGCCCGAAAATTGAGTAGAGAGAGAGGAGGCCACTTCTTGATACTTTTTTGCGTCAATTTGGCTGAAGGAAAAAAGAACGATAAAAAGAATAAAAAGTAAAGTCATAAAATCAGCGTAAGAAACAAGCCAACGTTCCGCATTTAAATGTTCAGCCGGTTTTTTCTTCTTGGCCATTATTATTATCCTCCGTAACAGATTGATTAATTTCATTAGTGAAGACCAAGAGCTTTTCTTTAATAATCTTGGGGCTTTCTCCGGACTGAATAGAGAGGATCCCTTCCATGGTCATTTCCAGCGCAATCATCTCGTCCTGAGATTTTGCTTTTAATTTTTCGGCGACGGGCAAAAAGAACACATTGGCGAAGCCAACACCGTATAAAGTTGCGGTAAAGGCCATCGCAATTTTGGGACCTAGTGAACCGGGATCGCTTAAATCTTTTAAGACACAAATCATACTCATTACAGTACCCAAGATTCCCATTGTAGGGCAGTAGCCACCGGCTATTTCGAAGATTTTAGCACGGCGGGTGTGCCTTTCGGAGATGGCGTTTATCTCCACTTCCATAATACTTTGGATGGATTCTTTGTCCATACCATCGATGACCATATTTATACCGTTTACGAGAAATTTATTGTCCATGTCTTTAGTAGAATTCTCTAGGGCAAGAATACCTTCTTTACGAGCAACGCCGGCTAGCCCGGTAATTTTTTCAATTAGCTCTGTGTAATCAATTCGTTTTTCAAAGAAAACTAGTTTTAATAGCTTGGGAGTTTCTTTTATTAATTTCATTGGTACAGAGATAAATACTGCGCCGATTGTTGCGCCAAGAACAATAAGGGCAGAGGAAGGACTAAGCAGACCGGCTATAGCACCGCCTTCTTCCATATAACCGGCGAGAATTCCTCCGAAGGCAATGATCAAGCCTAATAATGTTGCAATATCCATCTATGCGTTCACCTCTTTATTACATACATTAACTAAAATTCGCTAACTACAGTGTAAAATCCTGCATAATTTCGATAATGTTTTAAAGTGGTATAAAAATAATGTTAAGTATATAATAATTTAGACAAATAAGCTTGAAAGTTGGAAAATATATTTTTAAAAAGGCAAAGGTTTTTGAAGGAAAACAAATAATTATGTAGAAGAAAAAGAAGATATCTGGTTTTGAGAGGAGATATAATTTTAGATGAATAAATGGGAAATTAAATCTGAACAATTGCGTAAAACTTGTGACTGTAGTGTTTTTCCTTTTCAATCGACAGCAGATATTTCACCTTTGGAGGGGATTATTGGGCAGGAACGGGCAGTAAGAGCTTTGGAGTTTGGACTGAAGATTAATAAACAAGGCTATAATATTTTTATAGTAGGTGTAACAGGTACGGGAAGGAACAGTTATACACAGTCTTTGGTAAATAAGGTTGCTACGGAAGGAGAAAAACCGCTGGATTGGTGTTATTTATATAATTTTGATAATCCTGATCAGCCTAAGTCAGTCTCTTTTTTACCGGGTAGAGCCGTGGAATTTCAAAAGGAAATCAGTGAAATTTTATCCCGGGTTAAACTGGAAATTCCCAGAGTTTTAGAAGCGGAGGAACATCAAAAAGCAAAAACTGTTCTTCTGCAGAAATTACAGAATCAACAAAATGATGTACAGACGTATATCAATAAGATTGCGAAAGAATTGGGCTTCGCCTTGAAGTCTTCCGAAAAAGGCTTAATTACGATTCCGTTAAATGGGGAAGGCAAGCCGATGGAAGAAGAAGAATATCAGAATTTAGAACCGGAACGAAATGAGGTAATAGAAGGGAACTCTAAGAAATTAAATTATCTGATTTTAGACGCTTTTAAGAGCTTGCGTGAATTTGAAAGAGAAATAGAAATAGAATTAGAAAAGCTGGAAAGTGGGACTCTTTTAAATAAGATTGGGCACCTTTTTAGTGAATTAACGGAGAAATATGCGGCGAATCCTGTTGTTTTGGAGCATTTGGAAAATATTAAGCAGGATCTTTTAAAAAACGCGAAGGAATTTAAAGCAAAAGAGCAGAAGAGCGGATTAGAAGCATTGCTGCTTAAGGAAAATCCGACCAAGGATCCTTTCCAAAAGTATCAAGTAAATGTCTTAATCGACAATGAAAAAACATTAGGTGCGCCGGTTATTTCGGAACCAAACCCCATTTATTATAATTTAATGGGTAGAATTGAATATGAAAATCAGATGGGGGTATTGACAACTAATTTTACGAAAATAAAAGCAGGTTCGCTTCATCAGGCCAATGGGGGTTATTTGATCCTTAGATGTAAGGATGTATTGGCGAGTCCTTTTTGTTGGGATGCTCTTAAAAGAACACTTAAAACGGGGCAAATTCAAATGGAAAGTATTCGGGATCAAGTGGGCCTTATTGCGACCTCTTCTTTAAAACCGGAACCGATTCCTTTGAATGTGAAGGTTATTATGATTGGCAGTTATGTGGAATATAGTATGCTGTATTACTATGACGAGGATTTTCGTAAGCTTTTTAAAATCATGGTTGATTTTGATGTAGAGATGGATCGCACCGAGGAGCATATGTATAAACTGGCGCGGTTTATCAGTGACCATTGCGAAAAAGAACAGCTACAGCATTTTACTAGGGAGGCCGTGGGTCAGATTGTAGAGTATAGTTCGCGTTTGGCGGATAGTCAGGAGAAATTATCTACTCGCTTTAATGAATTGGTGGAAATTATTTATGAAGCTGATACTTGGGCCAGACTGGATGGTGCTGCACTGGTGACGGCTGAGCATGTTAAAAAGGCGATTGGGGAGAAGGTGTATCGTTCGAATAAGCATGAGAAGAAACTGCAGGAAATGATTGCTGAGGGAGTTATTCTTATTGATACAGAGAAAAGTGTGATAGGGCAGGTTAATGGGTTGGCTGTATTGGATACAGGGGAATATGTTTTTGGTAAGCCTAATCGGATTACGGTAAATACTTTTTTGGGTAGAAAAGGTCTTATTAATATTGAAAGAGAAGTAAAATTAAGTGGTGCTCTTCATGATAAAGGTATTTTAATTCTAAGTGGTTATATGGGAGAAAAATTTGGCAGAGGTTGTCCTGTTTCTTTTTCGGCTAGTATTTGTTTTGAACAAATGTATAGCGGGGTAGACGGAGATAGTGCTTCTAGTGCGGAACTATATGCGCTTTTATCAAGTCTCGCCGAATTGCCGCTTGCGCAGGGGATAGCTGTAACAGGTTCTGTTAACCAAAAAGGGTGTATTCAACCGATTGGTGGAGTTAATCAGAAGATCGAAGGCTTTTTCCAGGTTTGTAAAACTAAAGGTTTGACAGGAAGTCAGGGCGTGATTATCCCAGAGCAGAATGTAGTTAATTTGATGCTTGATGAAGAGGTTGTGCAGGCGGTAAAGGAAGAAAATTTTCATATATATGCCGTGAAAACTTTAGAAGAAGGAATTGAGATTCTCACAGGGGTTTCGGCCGGAAATGAAGATGAACAGGGTAATTATGCGGTAGATTCGGTTTTTGGCCGAGTGCAGAAAAAATTAGAGGAGTATTATCGTATGGTAAAAAAAGAAAAGGCAGAATACTGATTTAGAGGAATATTTCTTCACTCCCTCTCGTAAAAATGAGGTAAGAAGGAAACTAACGAGGGGAAGTGAAGAGGATGAGAAATAGGCCGATTTTGTTGCTGTCCATTTTAAATCCGGGAAGAGCTAAATGGAAATGGTTTGTTACTTTTCTTTTAGCTGTAGTCCTTTTTTATGGAACCAGCTATATCTATGGGGAGATGAATAAACTTCCTCCCGAGGAAGCTGTGAAGCAAAGTCTAGTCAAGACCTTTCAGGTGGAGAATTACCGTTTTCAAGTGATAGCTAAGCGATCTCAGGAGGGGAAGGATGTCCTCATTTCAGATATACACGGTGAAAAATCTGCGGAGGGAATTCATTTGCAGGGCTCTATACCTTTAATTAAAGCCGATGTAGATTTATATTACTTGGGAGAGACGATCTATAGGAAGGATGCTTCCACTAAAAATTGGGTGATGATTCCGGCCGGAGGGCGGGTGGGAGTAGAGCAGTTAATTGCTGAATTGAATCCGCTGGGGGTTTTAAATTTTCCAGAGGGGAATTTTGTCGTGCAGGAAGCGGGGACGGAAAGATTAGGAGGAAAGTCTTGTCGTGTATATGAGGTTATGACAAAGGGGGAGAGTAAGTATCTGGGGCTTTTCTGGCAAGACTTTGATTACATTCTTTGGGTAGATAAGAAGGAAGGTTTAATTCGTCAAGCGAGGATTACGGCGGAACATCGGGAAAAAGCTGGGCAGACCTTAAGCGTTGATCTTTTGCTTACTGATTATCATCTTCCGATAGAGCTAAAAGCCCCAGTGGAGTAAGCCTTTCTTGGGCTAACTTTTCTTGACAAGAAAAATTGAGGTTGATATAATCAAAGCGTTAAAAAGATGATTTAAAAATAGAAGAGAATAAGGGGTTAACGATGCAGAATCAGATAGCTAAAATACTTATTTCAGAAGAACAGATTAAAAGTAAAGTCCGAGAATTAGGGGAGGGTATTTCTCTAGACTATCAAGATAAAAACCTGGTTGTGATCGGGATTTTGAAAGGAGCCATTGTTTTTTTGGCGGATTTGGTCAGAGAGATTAAGGTGCCTTTACAAATGGATTTTATGGCTGTTTCGAGTTACGGCACGTCTACCCATACTTCCGGTGTGGTGCGGATTCTAAAAGACTTGGAGGGAGATATTGCCGGAAAAGATATTTTGCTTGTCGAGGATATCATTGATACCGGTTTGACGTTGAGTTATCTTAAAGAAAATTTAAAAGCACGCCGGCCGGCTAGTTTAAAAATCTGTACTTTTTTGGACAAGCCCAGTCGCCGGAAGGCAGATTTGTTACCTGATTATAAGGGATATGATATTCCTGATGAATTTGTAGTGGGGTATGGGCTTGATTTTAGTGGAAAATTTCGCAATCTCCCTTATGTAGGAGTATTAAAACCGGAATGTTATCAAAAAACAAATCTAAGATAGTAAGGTGAGGCGGTTGAATTGAAAGAACATCTGGAAGCTTTTATTGAAGAACAGGTTAAGTTAATAAAAGAACAGGTAGGAGATAAAAAAGCGCTTTGTGGGCTTAGCGGGGGTGTTGATTCTTCGGTGGCCGCTATATTAGTGCATAGAGCGATAGGCGATCAGCTTACCTGTGTATTTGTTGATCATGGATTTATGCGTAAAGGAGAACCGGAGCAGGTGCGGGCTCTTTTTGAAGGGAAGTACCATATTAGGCTGGTTTTTGTTGATGCCCGGCAACGTTTTTTAGAGAAAGTAGCCGGAGTAACTGATCCCGAAAGGAAAAGAAAAATTATCGGGAATGAGTTTATTCGCGTTTTTGAAGATGAAGCGGCTAAGCTGGGGAAAATAGATTTTCTGGTGCAGGGAACAATTTATCCGGACGTAATTGAAAGTGAGACAAGCACGGGAGCAACGATTAAGTCGCATCATAATGTAGGGGGATTGCCGGAGGACTTACAATTTCAGTTGGTGGAGCCGTTACGAAAGCTTTTCAAGGATGAGGTGCGTCAAGTAGGTAGAAAAATGGGGTTGTCGGAAGAAATGGTTAGTCGTCAGCCTTTTCCCGGACCTGGTCTGGCAGTGAGAATTATTGGGGAGATTACGGAAGAAAAATTGGAGATATTGCGTGAGGCCGATGCCATATTAAGGGAAGAAATTTATCAAGCTGGTCTCTCCAGGGCAATTTGGCAGTACTTTGCCGTTCTTCCTTCCGTTAAAACCGTAGGGATGAAGGAAGAAAAGCGGACTTATGCTTACCCTATTGTGTTAAGGGCTGTTAACAGCAAGGATGCCATGACGGCAGAATGGGTGCGGCTGCCCTATGATTTACTTGATAAAATCTCCAGGAGAATTGTTAGGGAAGTGCCGCAGATTAATCGTGTGGTTTATGATATCACCTCTAAGCCTCCCGCTACTATTGAGTGGGAATAGATGTGAAACAGCCCCGAAACCCAGTAAAAACAAGGGTATTCGGGGCTTGGTTTTTGTCGATTTTTCCTCCGCTTTTTGGAGAATAGAGGGCGCTTTTTTATTTCAGGTCTGGGAGCGGGATGTGTAGGAGGCGCATGATTTCCTTCTGCGTTTCATAGACCCGCTCGGCAATGAAATCACAGAACGGTTCAGGCTTCCCTTTGTTCTGATACTGGCGGATGGTATCGTTATATTCCACCCGGAGTATCGGCGGTATGATAGCCAGCTGGTAGCTGTCCTGAATAAGCGCTAGGTTCATGATGAGGCGGCTCGCCCTGCCGTTCCCATCAATGAACGGGTGGATACTAACGAATTTGAGATGGAGCAGACCGGCGAAAGTCACAGGGTGATACTTGCCCCGCTCATTTGCGATCCAAGTGTCCAGTTCCGCCATGCGCCCGTCCAGTTCGTCCGGGTGCGGGAACACATAATCAGTCCCGGAAACCACGACCGGCTCCTTTCGCCAGGTGCCAGCGTTCTCCTCGTCAATTTCCTTGTAGAACAGGCGGTGTATAGTCTTAATATCTGTCGCAGAAATACGCCTCTCCCCTATCAAGGTAAATATGAAATTATAAGCCTTGCCATGACCCACCGTCTCGTAGAAATCCCGGAGCGGCCGGCCGGCAATCGTCAGGCCGTCTTCGAGAACTACCTTAGTCTCGCTGATGGTGAGGGTATTCCCCTCAATGGCGTTACTTGACCAAGTGAGACCGATACGGTAATAGTCCTTCAGCTGCTCCAGCATATGACCCTCGAAGGGACGAACCGCGCTAATAGCCGCATGACAGCGGTCGATTTTTTCATATATCGTCATTTCATCAACTCCTTTTTACAGATTTGTTTCGGTTGTCATTTCGCTGCCGTTTTCAGCGCCGCACCAAGGGCAAATAATACTCTTCCGCTCTTTGCCGCGAGGATATCCAGTGTCAAAGATTGAGACAGTAAAGCCCTTCCCGCGGTTAATATGAGACCTTATCGCCGGACGGCAAGATAAAGGATCCCTCGTACTTACAGCCCGACACTTCGGCGATCTGTTTTAATTCATCAACCGTGAAACTTTCCCGCTTCATCTTCTGGCTGAAAGCCTGGGGGCTTTTCCCGGATAACCGGCCAAGCTCGGAGACACTAATCCCCAGCTTGACGCAAAGGATTTTAAGCTGTTCAGACACTGCCATGTCATCCACTCCTTTCATAAATCTTATTATAAATGGATTTATTTAGAAAATCAACGCATATATTTCTCTTTTATTGAGAACCGTTAAAAGACGCATTAACAGCATAAAATAAACACCTAAAAACAAAAGACCCGGGACTTGGTCCTGAGTCTTTCTCTTTTTACTTGATTAATAATAATTACTGCACCGGGACGGAATCATTCTTCTTTTGCTCCGGCACAACCATTTCATCATTTCGCATCATAAAAATGAAAAAAGGTACGGTCACTATAAGAACGCTTAATACTGTAAACATAACCGCATCCTTGGGCCGGTATAAAGAATAAAGATTATAATATCCGGCCAAATAAAGCAGAAAAGCACACAGGGAAATCAATTTTCCTAATACGGGAATATTACCTAAGACTAAGACAACAACACATGCTACCGGCAAGACTAATTCCGCGCTTGGCACCACATATTTATCGACTTTTATTTCTTTAATCAATTTCCCCATTAGATAAAAGTTCGCGATCGGGACAAAAGCCAACCAAGTATTTTCTAACCCTGCCTTTTTGCCCATCCCATATAAACCAAATGCTTGCACAAGATATAAAATCGCCCCGACGATAAAAGCAATAATTGCAAAGAAGACTAGAAAAAGACTGCCATAAAGAAACAAGCCTCCTAATTCAAATAAGTTCAATAACTCCACCTCCCTTTGAATATCTTTAATTAAATAATACAATATTCTATTTATTTTTACAACAAATATTATGCAACTATTTCCTTTTTCGGAATTGGAGCTGAGCCAAGGTTTTTTCGTATTCTTTCTCCAACAGTTCCTTGGCTGCCCCGGGTAAAGACATTTTGGCGATAATCTCGCTCAATCTCATTCGTAATATTGTTTCATCTAATTTACGGCTTCCTTCTCCGCAGAGGTTGCCTTATGTCGTCTTTCCTCCCATGCCTGCCAGTTCCCGGTAAACTCCGTAATTTGTTTATTTTCTACAATCAACAAGCGATCCGCCACCGCATCTACAAAAGCACGGTCATGCGAAACAAACAACACTGTCCCTGCATATTCACTAAGGATATTCTGCAAGGCGTCAATCGAAGTAAGATCAAGATAATTGGCCGGTTCATCCAATAATAAGACGTTCGCTCTAGAGACAAATAATTTGGCAATTTGTAATAGAGTGGGAGTAATTAAATATGGCTATTGAATGATAGTGGTGGCAGTAGTATAATAACAATAGTATTGGTTAATACTCGGGCGAATAGCTCAGCTGGGAGAGCGCCGCGTTCGCAACGCGGAGGTCGAGGGTTCGAGCCCCTTTTCGTCCACCAGCTTTTTGATTTTTGTAGTATTTTTGTAGCCTTGTAGAACGGTAGTCTCTTGTGGGAATCCGGGATGGATGGTTGACAAAAAGGAAAATAAGAAGAATGGAAGGATGGTAGAAAATGGCAAAGATTTTAATGGTGGGTACCTTTGTGGCTATTTTGCTGGTAAGTGGTTTTCTGTCGATGAAGAAAACCAACAATCTGGGGGATTTTTTCCTGGGAGGGAGAAAAATTGGACCTTGGATGTCAGCTTTCGCCTATGGTACCACTTATTTTTCTGCGGTAATTTTTGTGGGTTACGCAGGAAAAATTGGTTGGGGATTTGGACTTTCTGGATTGTGGGTTGGAATTGGGAATGCGTTAATAGGCAGCTACTTAGCTTGGAAAATTCTAGCTAAGCCGACGCGGGAAATGACGGAGAAATTGGGAGCGATGACGATGCCGGAATTTTTGCAGGCTCGTTATGACAGTCATGCTTTGAAGATTTTTGCGGCGCTGGTTATTTTTATTTTTCTTGTTCCTTACTCTGCTTCGGTCTTTATGGGATTAAGTTATGTTTTTGAAGAGGTATTTCAGCTCAATTATAATTATGCACTTCTGGCGATGACCGTTATTACTGCCACGTATCTTTTAATGGGAGGATACAGGGCGGTAGCCTTGACGGATTTTATTCAGGGGATCGTGATGCTTTTCGGGGTTGGCGCCTTGCTTTATTATGTTTTTGGTAATTCCGTTGTAGGTGGCTTTTCGCAGGTAATACCTAGATTGAGTCAAATCTCACCGGATTTAGCGGTGGTTTTTCCTACCGGGCAAAAGGGCATTGCCTTGCTTTCGGTAGTTATCTTAACTAGTTTAGGCCCTTGGGGTTTACCTCAGATGATTCAGAAGTTTTATGCGATTAAGGATAAAGAAAAGATTAAGGCAGCTACGGTGATTTCTACGGTCTTTTGCCTGATTATCGGGATAGGAGCTTATGGCGTTGGGGCGATAAGCCATTTATACTTTAACCAGTTGCCGGTTGATCCCGCTACAGGTAAGGCTACGGTTGATTTACTTGTACCTAAAATATTGCAGTTTGCTTTGCCGGAAATGGCCGCAATACTGATTCTGCTGTTGGTTTTATCCGCTTCGATGTCTACGTTATCATCTCTGGTGCTGGTTTCTAGTTCAAGTATTACGATCGATTTATTAAAGGGATACGTTAGACCACATATGGGGAAAAAAGAAGAATTGGGGATAATGCGTACTTTTTGTCTGATCTTTATCGCTCTTTCCGCGATTCTGGCTCTTTTTAAGCCAGCTATTATCCTTACTTTAATGGCTCTTTCTTGGGGAACAGTGGCCGGGGTATTTTTAGGACCATACTTATGGGGGTTATTTTGGCCGGGAACGACCAAAATGGGAGCTTGGGCCGGGGCGTTAGGCGGCTTGGTTACCGGACTCGGGTATTCTTGGCATCATAATTTTGATGCCGGTTTTGTACCTATCGGTGGGGCGTTAGCCATGCTGATTTCTTTGGCGGTTGTACCTACGGTAAGCTTGTTCACGGAGAGCTTTTCTAAGGAACATTTACAGAAGGTTTTTGTGAAGCAAATGGAAACACGATAATAAAGAATTCTTTTAATTAAAACAGAGAGGCGGCCTCTAGCTAGATGCTAGCTTATGAGGTCACCTTTTTTACAAAATGGGACGGTATTGTCTTTTAAGGAGGTTCTTGTAAGAGCCTGTAACAAATTTGAAAAAAATAAGCAGTTAAGTGATCTTGATTTGTTGCTTTCTTGACATAGAGCGCAAAGGAGACTAATATAAAAAGGTAAGTTTGTATTAAATATTATGGTGAGCCTTGATCGTAAAATTGAGAAGCTCACCTTTTCTTATTCATGGTAAATACCTAAAATCTCTCACTCGTGGTATGATAGTGAGTGAGAGCATATATTATAAGAAATGCTAGCTGTAGAGAAGGAAGGGAGTTTTTTGGAGAAACAAGTATTAGTAATTATGGGTAGTGATTCTGATTGGTCAATTATGAAAAAGACATTGGAAACTTTGCGCGAATTCGGGGTGGGTTTTGCGGTGCATGTTGCCTCGGCTCATCGTACGACAGAACGTGCTCTTGCTATGGCCGGAAAAGCTCATGAAGAAGGCTTTGAAGTCATTATAGCCGGAGCCGGAGCGGCCGCTCATTTGCCCGGTGTGCTGGCGGCAGTAACTCCTTTACCTGTAATTGGCATTCCGATTAATGCTACTGCTTTGCAAGGGGTAGACGCGCTTTATGCCATGGTGCAGATGCCTTCGGGTATTCCGGTGGCTACTGTGGCTATTGATGGAGCCAAAAATGCGGCTTTGTTAGCGATTCAGATTTTGAGCGTTAAAGAAGGTAAATTACGTAAGCAATTAATAGAATATAAAAAGAAGATGGTAACTGAAGTAATGGTTAAGGATGAAAAAATTCAGAAGCTGGTTGCGGAGATTTAGCAGGGGGGTAGTGCGATGAAAGATGACCTTTGGCGGGAAATGGGACTTTCAGAGCAGGAATATGCTCAGATTAAAGACTTATTAAAAAGAGAACCTAATGAGGTAGAATTAGGGATGTTTAGTGTAATGTGGTCTGAGCACTGTAGCTATAAAAATCCGGTGTTACAAGAGACTGGTGAGAATGCCGGGATAGTGGATATTGGCGATGGGCAGGCTGTGGTTTTTAAGAACGCTACAGATGTAGGGGGGGTTATTCGTGATGTTTTTACGAGGGGAGCAAGACCGATAGCTTTGCTTAATTCTTTGCGTTTTGGTTCTCTCAAAAATAAAGAAACCCGTTCTCTTTTTGAAGGGATTGTTGCTGAGATAGCTACATATGGTAATCGTATCGGGATACCCACGGTTGCCGGTGAGGTTTATTTTCATCCTTCGTATGAAGATAATTGCTTGGTTAATGTGCTGTGTGTGGGTTTAATGGAACAACAGGAGTTAGTTAAAGGGTGGGCTGCCGATCCAGGAAATTCGGTGATGCTGGTGGGTGCCCGTACAGGAAGAGATGGTATTCAGGGAGCGACTTTTGCTGCGGAAGAACGGGGTGCTGTTTCGGCAGAAAAAGAGGCAACGGTTCTTCAGGGAGATCCTCCTCTGGGAGAACTTCTCATGGAAGTCTGTCTGGAATTAAATAAAACAGGCTATGTAGTAGGAATGCAGGCCTTAGGTGCAGCAGGGTTAACTAGTTCTGCCTGTGAAATGGCTATGCGGGCCGGAACAGGAATAGAAATAGATGTAGTTAAAGTGCCATGTCGGGAAACAGAGATGAGTGTTTCTGAAATTATGTTGTCGGAATCTCAGGAACGGATGTTGGTGGTGCTACAGCAAGGAAAAGAAAAGGAAGTCCAGGAGCTAATTAATAAATGGGGATTAGCGTCTGCGGTAATTGGCCGGGTTACTGCCGATGGTTTTTTGACGATTAAAGAGGGGGAGCAAACAGTGGCTCGGATTCCTGCTCAGGTATTGACAGAGTCTTGCCCCCGTTATGATTGGGAAGCAAGGGAACCAGAATATCTGGCTCAGGCACAAGCCTATGATTTAGGCACTTTGCCGGAGATGGAGGATTACAGTAAAGTGCTGCTTACTTTATTGGGTACACCGACGATTGCCAGTAAGGAATGGGTTTATAACCAGTATGATCATTTACTGGATGTAGATACAGTAGTGCCTCCGGGAAGTGGTGCCGCAGTTCTGCGGGTAAAAAGGTTTAATAAAGGGATTGCTTTAACGGTAGACGGCAATTCTCGTTATGTTTATCTGGATCCTTACCGGGGTGGACAGATTGCTGTAGCGGAAGCGGCGCGCAACTTGGTGTGCTCCGGAGCACGGCCTCTGGCCGTTACTGATTGTTTAAATTTTGGCAATCCGGAAAAACCGGAGATTTTTTGGCAGTTTAAAGAAGCTGTTGCCGGAATGAGTGATGTTTGTCGGGAGTTGGAGACGCCGGTTATCGGAGGCAAGGCCAGTTTTTATCATGAAACAGAGGGTGAGGCTATTTATCCTACTCCTGTTGTGGGGATGATCGGTTTGGTAGAAGATTTGGCACAGGTGACGACGGTAGCCTTTAAGCAAGAAGCAGATTTAATTATTTTATTGGGGCAAAATAAGGATGAGTTGGGGGCGAGCACTTATCTCAGCGTGATTCATGGCTTGGAGGCGGGCAGACCGCCGGAATTGAATCTGGAACTGGAGAAGCAGGTGCAAAATGCGGCTGCCGAATTAATCAAGATGGGGCTGGCTGTTTCGGCACATGATTGTGCTGAAGGAGGATTAGCGGTAGCTTTGGCGGAATGTTGTTTGGCTGGAAAAATCGGGGCAGAAGTTGCACTTACCGAGAATCTAAGGCCAAGCAGTATTCTTTTTGGCGAAGCGCAGTCCAGAATTATTGTGACGATTCGCAAGCAAAAACTGGATTTAGTCCTTCAGCAATTGAAAAACATGCAGGTTCCTTACAAGGTGTTGGGAAATGTGGGAGGAGAAGCTTTAGGCATTGCCGGCGTAGGTTGGAAAGTAAATCTGGGGTTAAAGGAAATGACAGAAAAATATCGGGGGGCAATAGCATGTTTAATGGAATATTAGGGTGCAAACCGGATAAAATGGAAGAAGCTTGTGGAGTTTTTGGTATCTATGGTTCGGACGAAGATGTAGCTAGATTAACTTATTATGCTTTATATGCCTTACAGCATCGTGGACAGGAATGTGCCGGAATAGCGGTTTCAGATGGAAAAGGCATGAAACTGCATAAAGGGCAGGGCTTGGTTTCCGAAGTGTTTACGGATAATATGGTGGCTTCCCTGACAGGAAAAATTGCCATTGGACATGTTCTTTATTCAACCATGGGGACTAATGTTGCTCTTAGTGCGGAACCTTTAATTTGCAGCTATCTCAATGGTAGTTTAGCGCTTGCTCATAATGGAAGTCTTACTAATGCTAAAAAATTAAAAGAAAAGCTGGCAGCTCAGGGAGCAGTTTTTCAAGCAAGTATTGATGCAGAGTTGATTGTTAATCTGATTGCCCGTAATGGGCAGGAAAGTATGGAGAAAGCTTTGCAAAAAGCCATGCAGGAGATTAAAGGGAGTTATGCGCTGGTAATAATGACGGAGGAGCAATTAATCGGGGTTAGGGATCCTTTTGGTAATAGACCTCTTTGTCTGGGAAAATTGGACAACTCCTATGTGCTCGCTTCTGAATCCTGTGCTTTTGACGTGCTAGGAGCGGAATTTATCAGAGATGTGGCTCCCGGGGAAATCGTGATCATTGATCAGGAAGGTCTTCATTCTTTTAACTTTTCAAACCCGGTGGAACGGGCACTTTGCGTTTTTGAGTTTGTTTACTTTGCCCGTCCTGATTCCACCATTGACGGAATAAATGTGATGGAGGCCCGTAGGGCGATGGGACGGCAATTAGCCAAGGAAAAGCCGGTGGATGTGGATATTGTTATACCGGTTCCTGATTCCGGTATAGCCGGTGCTCTTGGTTATGCGGAAGGAATTAACTGCGTTTTTGATATGGGTTTAATGAAGAACCGTTATATTGGGCGAACCTTTATTCGTCCTGCGCAAAGCGAACGTGATTTAGGTGTTCGTTTAAAAATTAATCCTGTTACCAAGTTGGTTAAGGGGAAAAGGGTGGGTATTGTCGACGACTCCATTGTGAGAGGCACTACCAGTAAGAAAATTGTGCAGATGTTACGTAATAGTGGGGCGCAAGAGGTTCATATGTTGATTACCTCACCACCAGTAATTGCTCCTTGCTATTATGGGATAGATACTTCAGAAAGAAGTCAGTTAATAGCCGGTCAGAAATCACCGGAAGAAATAAGGAAACATATTGGGGCCGATACTCTTTCTTATTTAAGTATGGAAGGAATGTACCGTGCTTTAGGACAGGATTCCGGTTTTTGTATCGCTTGTCTTAGTGCTAAGTATCCAATTGAAATACCAACCGGCGAAAAATTAGGTAAAAAGGAGGTTTGACATGGCACCCAAAGAGAGATGGACTTATCGGGAAGCAGGCGTTGATATTGAGCGGGGCAATGAAGCGGTAGATTTATTGAAACCTTTGGTGGCGAAAACAAAGCGGAAGGAAGTTTTGGGAGGATTAGGGGGATTTAGTGCTCTTTTTGCGCTGGATATGGGAAAATATCGGCAGCCTGTGCTGGTTTCCGGTACGGATGGAGTCGGGACAAAATTGGCTATTGCGCACAAAATGGGTAAACATGACAGCATTGGAATTGACTGTGTAGCGATGTGCGTTAATGATATTCTTGTTTCTGGAGCTGAACCTCTTTTTTTCCTGGATTATTTGGCGGTGGGGAAATTGGAACCCCAACAAGTTGCGGAGATAGTCTCGGGCATTGCGGAGGGTTGTAGTCAGTCTGATTGTACTCTAATCGGGGGAGAAACGGCAGAAATGCCTGGGTTTTATCGCCCCGGAGAATATGATGTGGCGGGATTTGCGGTGGGTGCAGTAGAAAAAGAACAGATTATTGATGGCCGCACGATTCAACCCGGCGATGTAATTGTCGGAATTCCTTCCACAGGGCTTCATTCTAATGGCTTTTCCCTGGCTCGGAAGATTTTCTTTGAAGTTTATCAATGGGAGACAGAGAAATATGTTGCTGAACTGGGCTGTACCTTGGGAGAGGAATTATTAAAGCCCACCAGAATTTATGTTAAATTAGTTCAGAAGATTTTAAAGAACTTTGTAATCAAAGGGATGGCCCATATTACGGGAGGTGGGCTGATTGAAAACCCTCCCCGTATTTTACCGGCCGGCTGTCATTTAGAACTGCAATTTGGTTCCTGGCCTGTTCCTCCCGTATTTCAACTTTTGGCAGCAGGGGGAGGAATCGAGACTTGGGAAATGTTGAGGACTTTTAATATGGGAATCGGTTTTACCTTTATTTTAAATGCTTCTGAAGCCGACCGTTTGCTTAACCGCTTAAAAGAGATGGGGGAAGAAGCCTATCTCATAGGGTCTGTGGTGGAAGGCACCCCCGGTGTAACAATAAAGGGGGTAGACTAACAAATGAAAAGGTTGCGCCTAGCTGTTCTTGCTTCTGGTCGAGGCTCAAATCTGCAGTCAATTTTAGATGAATGTAAAAAGGGAACAGTTAACGCCGAGGTGGTTGTAGTTCTAAGTGATAAAAAGGAGGCCCTTGCTTTAGAACGTGCGCAGCGCGAAAAGATACCGGCTTTTTGGCTTAATCCTGCCGACTTTGCGGGAAAAAAGGAGTTTGAAGAAGGACTTTTGGAGGTAATAGCCGAATTTAAGGTTGACTACATTATTTTGGCGGGTTTCATGCGGGTCTTTTCTCCGGTGTTTATGCGGGGGGTCAAGGTACCGATTATTAACATTCATCCCTCCTTATTACCTGCTTTTACCGGATTGGATGCCCAGCGTCAAGCTTTGGAATACGGCGTGCGTTATAGTGGCTGCACCGTTCATTTTATTGATGAAGGGGTGGACACAGGCCCAATTATTTTACAGGCAGTAGTTCCTGTTTATGATGATGATACGGAGGAAACTCTTTCCCTGCGGATTCTTCAGGAAGAGCATCAACTTTATCCTAAGGTTGTGCGGCTTCTTTCCGAAGGCAGAATTTGTTGTAAGGGTAGAAAGGTAATAATTACAGGTGTAAGGGAGGAAAAAGATTGTGAGTAAAGGTGCCTTAATTAGTGTATCGGATAAAAGAGGGGTAGTGGATTTTGCCCGGGGTCTTAAAGAATTGGGCTATCAAATTATTTCTACCGGGGGAACCGCCCTGATTTTACAGGAGGCCGGCATAGCTGTTACGCCTGTTTCTGAGATAACCGGTTATCCTGAAATCTTGGATGGAAGAGTGAAGACGCTTCATCCGATTATTCATGGGGGGATTTTAGCCCGCAATACCGAAGAACACCTGCAACAATTAGCAGATTTGGGGATAAATTTGATTGATTTAGTAGTAGTTAATCTTTATCCCTTCCGGGAAACAATTGCTAAAGAGGGCGTGACGTTGGAAGAGGCTATTGAAAATATTGATATTGGCGGACCAACAATGGTACGGGCTGCCGCTAAAAACTATGAGCGAGTTGCTGTTGTTGTTAATCCGGATCGTTATACGGAAGTCCTAGGGCAGTTAAGTCATGATGGGAAAATAAACTTGACGATGCGCAAAAAATTAGCGTTGGAGGCCTTTACGCATACAGCTTCTTATGATCAGGCGGTCAGCCTTTATCTGGATCGGGTTTGGGAAGACCAGGAATTTCCGGAGCATTGGTTTTTGGAAGGAGAAAAGATCCAAAAATTAAGGTATGGGGAAAATCCGCATCAGAAGGCGGCATTTTACGGTTTCAACGGTAAGAGGGAGGGAACTCTGGCCGGAGCGGAACAGCTACAGGGTAAGGAGTTATCCTATAATAACCTGGTCGATTTGGAATCAGCCTGGTCTATTGTGCTGGAATTTAGTAAACCGGCTGCCTCAATTATTAAACACACTAATCCTTGTGGCGCTTCGATTGGGGAGGATCTCTGTGAAGCTTATATAAGGGCCTATAATTCCGACTCTATTTCGGCGTTTGGCGGTATTGTGGGGCTTAATCGGGAAGTAGATCAGCGTACTGCGGAAGAAATCAGCAAAACCTTTTTGGAAGCAATTATTGCGCCTGCTTTTAGTGAAGAAGCGTTAGTCATTTTATCGGAAAAGAAAAATCTGCGTCTTATCGCGATGGGCTATCAGCAAGCAAAGAAAAAAGAATATTGGATCGAGCCGATTAGTGGTGGCTTTTTAGTGCAGGAAAGGGATCGGGCTCAAGTATCCAAGGATGATTTGCATGTAGTAACGAAAAAGCAGCCGACGGAGGAGCAGATCGAGGAGCTGCTTTATGCTTGGAAGATTGTTAAGCATATAAAGTCAAATGCCATCGTTGTTACCAAGGATAAACAGATTATGGGGGTAGGGGCAGGACAAATGAATAGAGTGGGTGCGGCGAAGATCGCTTTGGAACAAGCGAAGGGGCAGGTTAGAGGTGCGGTGCTGGCTTCAGATGCTTTCTTTCCTTTTTCCGACACTGTAGAATTGGCGGCCAAAATGGGGATTGGGGCGATTATTCAGCCCGGCGGCTCGATCAGGGATGAGGACGTAATTGCTAAAGCAAATGAATATGGCATTGCGATGGTCTTTACCGGCATACGGCATTTTAAACATTAAGTTTCTTGATTTTAGGGGGAAGAAGCGTGGAAGAATTAAAAGTTTTAGTGGTAGGCAGTGGAGGTCGTGAACATACTCTTGTTTGGAAGTTGGCACAAAGCGAAAAAGTTGCGCAAATTTATTGTGCACCCGGCAATGCTGGGATATCTTTGCTGGCAACGTGTATTCCTCTTGCTGTTGACGATTTAGCGGGAATCGTGGCTTTTTGCCGTAAAGAAAAGATAGATTTAGTAGTGATTGGACCGGAGCTGTCTTTAACCCTAGGGCTTGTTGATGTTCTTGAGGAAGCTGGGATAAAAGCCTTCGGCCCTCGCCGGAAAGCAGCTGAAATTGAAGGAAGCAAGGCTTTTGCGAAGGATTTAATGGCGCAGTATGGGATACCGACGGCACGGTATGGAGTATTTGGCGATGTGGAGGCAGCCAGAAGCTTTGCACGGGAAATGCCTGGGCCGTGGGTAGTAAAGGCGGATGGTTTAGCAGCAGGGAAGGGTGTCTTGATTTGTGCTACTTTAGCAGAAACAGAGGCCGCTCTTAAAAAAATTCTTGTGGACAGGACTTTTGGAACAGCCGGTGAAAAAGTAATTATTGAGGAATTTTTACAGGGCGAAGAACTAAGCTTGATGGCTTTCTGCGATGGTAAAACTGTTGTTCCGCTGGTTTCTGCCCAGGATCATAAAAGGGTGTTTTCCGGAGACAAAGGATCCAACACTGGCGGGATGGGGGCATATTCTCCCGCTCCTGTAGCTACTCCTGCCCTCTGTAGAGAAATCGAGGAGAAAGTGCTGCAAGCTACCTTAAAAGCGATGGCTCAGGAAGGACGTACTTTTAAAGGCATTTTATATGCCGGGATGATGATTACAGAAAAGGGGCCCCGTGTCCTGGAATATAACGCTCGTTTTGGCGACCCGGAAACTCAGGTGGTTTTACCCAGGCTGCAAACTGACCTTGTGGAGATTATCCTGGCGGCGCTTGAAGAAAGATTAGATAGCTTGAAAATAGTCTGGCGGGAGGAAGCCTGTGTCAGTGTGGTAATGGCTTCAGGGGGATATCCCGCTCATTATGATACCGGTTTCCCGATAACCGGTCTGTCGGAAGTGCCGGAGGGGGTATTAGTTTTTCATAGTGGGACTTCCTTGCAGAAAGATAAAATTATGACTGCCGGAGGCCGAGTTTTAGCAGTCACCGCTTTGGGGGATAATTTACGACAAGCTGTTGACCTTGCTTATAGTGGAGTTAAGAAGATTCATTTTCGGGGTGCTCATTTTCGTGATGATATTGCTTACCGGGCTTTTAACCGATAAATTCAGGAGAGACCCTATGTTGGGAGGGAGCAGAACCTTATGCCAGAAAAGAAAGATAAAATCCGACGTATTTTGCTCAGACATTTTCTCATCTTTAGTATTTTAGGGGCAACATTAGGGTTAATAGTTTTTATTGCCGGTTCCTATAATTTATTTAAAAATGTTTGTTTTAAAAACTTAGCAAGCATTAGAGATCAACAGGCACAATTGATTGATGCTTGGTTTCAAGAGAGAGATGAGGAGATTAAGCAGCTTTCTCAATGTGCTGTTGTGCGAGAAAAGAATCTGCCGGAGCTTAGAAAATTATTCAAAGAGCGTCTGAGCTGGGTCACTACTGGTTTTGAAGGATTAGCTTTTGCCGATCAGGATGGGTTGATTTTAATTGAGGGAGAAGAGGAAAGTTTAGCAAATAGCTCCCCGGTTTCTATTGCCGATCGGGAATATTATCGGCTGGCCTTAGAAGGGAAAAGTTATTTTAGCGAAACAGTGATTAGCAGGCTTAGCGGCAAGTTTACTTCGATTGTCTCAAATCCTGTTTTTTCCGCTGAAGGGGAAATAATCGGAGTGATGATTGGGTCTTTAAATCTGGCTAAGTTAGAGCGGCTCATTTCTTTTTGGGATATTGGTAAAACGGGTGGAACTTATTTGATTGATAAAAATGGGATGATGATAATGGATCCCTACTTTACTCTTTGGTCGGTACAAAATGGGATTGTGGATAAAACAGGTAAGTATTGTTATCAGCTTAAAACAGGGGTAGCAAAAGGGTTAAGCCGTGGCGAAAATGGTTATGGAGAATATGATAACCATCAACAGACGAGGGTTTTTGGGGCATATAAAGGACTGGAAAACTATGATTGGGGTTTAGCAGTAGAAATTGATAAGGCCGAAATGCTCCAACCTTTTCGGGAAAAAGTATTTTTAATTGTCCTGCTTTTCGTTTTATTATTTATTTTTATTATTTATCCTTTAGCCAGGCTAATTGTTGGGAAAATTGTGTGGCCCTTGGAGCAGACGGCTAAGAAGACAACCCAATATGCAGAAAATTGTCAGGAGGGTATTGCTTATCAGTTTAGTGAGGATAAACATAGTTACGAAGAAATAGGGGCAATTAATCAAGCTTTTGGGAAGCTGAGTCAAAAAATAAACGGAATGATCAATACCTTACGGGTGCAGGCACTTTATGATCCTTTGACGGGTTTAGCTAATCGGCGTCATTTCTTTGCACGAGGACAAGAAATAATCGA
Organism: Peptococcaceae bacterium UBA5356; assembly: GCA_002407935.1. GTDB lineage: Bacteria > Bacillota > Peptococcia > DRI-13 > DTU073 > UBA5356. The sequence goes on along the minus strand of DHPU01000045.1, from coordinate 3,110 downwards.
ATTGGTGCGGAGAAATGATAGTTTTTGTTCTTTAATTTATTTTGATATTGATGGATTTAAAAAAATAAATGATCGCTATGGGAATACGGTGGGCGATCAGGTTTTAGTGCATATTGCCGAGGTGTTAGGGAAGATTACCCGAATCAGTGATGTAGCCGGTAGGCTGGGGGGAGAGGAGTTTGCGATTATTTTACCGGAAACTGATGAAAAGGGAGCACAACAGTTTGCGGAGCGCGTAAGAAAATATGTGGAGGAAATTCCGGTGGAGGTCGATTATCAAAGCTTCCATATTACAATAAGTGTAGGGGCGGCTACTTTTAAGTGCAACGCAGGAGAAAAGAAAGGTAGTTCGGAATTGCTGGAAATCTTGATTAATCAATCTGATAAAGCGATGTATAAGGCTAAGGAAAAAGGGGGAAACAGCGTCGAGCTATATTGCATATAATATTTTGTCAAAAACTAACTCCGAGTAATTCTTGCCGGAGTTAGTTTGCTGGTGTACAATTGGTATGTTGAAAGCTGTTGAAAGGTGTTGAAGTGAGGTGATGTTGAAATGAGAAAATTGTGAGAAGATAAAGAACGTTTTTAGTAATGATGAAGCGCCTGAACCGTAATGAGATACGGTTGACGAGGAGAGGGTTTATCGAAGTGTCGGCGGGTGCCCTCCGGTGCTGTACCACCGTCAAAGATGTCAAAATATCGGAAGTAATTTCGAGAACAAAAGAGATCGGGTACAGAAGAAGTACAGTATGTATTTGACTACTTACTTGAGGAGGATCAGAAAAGCATGTGTGGTATTGTTGGTTACATAGGAACACAAGAGGCAACCCCTCTTTTAGTGTCCGGTTTAAAAAAGCTGGAATATAGAGGTTACGATTCGGCCGGAGTAGCCGTGATTGACCAGATGAGTCAACATATTGGGGTGGTTAAAACCGTGGGAAAACTCTCTAATTTAGAGAAAAAGCTTACAGATTATTCACCGGCAGGCTGTGTAGGGATTGGGCATACGCGGTGGGCTACCCATGGCCGTCCCAGTGATGTAAATTCGCATCCGCATCAAGGCTGTTCTGCTGATTTTGCGGTGGTGCATAATGGGATTATTGAAAACTATCTGGAATTAAAGGAGTGGCTGATACGTGAAAAAGGGCATCACTTTGTTTCGGATACAGACACGGAGGTTTTTGCACATCTACTGGAAGAATTTTATGATGGTAATTTGGTAAAGACTGTTAGAAAGGCTTTGGCGCAGGTTCAAGGTTCTTATGCCGTGGGGGTAGTATCCGTACGCGAACCGGATAAGCTGGTAGCTGCCCGTAAAGACAGCCCCTTAATTGTAGGGTTGGGGCAAGGGGAGAATTTTATTGCTTCCGACATACCGGCGATTTTGAATCATACGAGAGATGTTTATTTAGTAGAAGATGGTGACATTGTTCTTTTAACTAAGGAAAAGGCGGTTATCTTGGATGGGAAAGATCATGAGGTTAACCGTGAAGTTTTTCATGTAGATTGGGATACGGAAGCAGCCGAAAAGGGCGGTTTTGAACATTTTATGTTGAAAGAAATTTGCGAGCAGCCTGATGCTTTTAAAAAGACACTTAGTGGTCGTATTCAAAAGGGTAAGGTAAAATTTACGGAATTAAATTTTACGCAGGAACAAGTGGCCCAGTGGGATAAGGTCTTTATAGTAGCCTGTGGTACGGCTTATCATTCCGGATTGGTGGGGAAACCCTTAATCGAAGAGTTTTTGGGTATTCCGGTAGAGGCAGATATTGCCTCGGAGTTTCGTTACCGGAATCCTTTACTGAATGAAAGGACATTAGCGGTCTTTATCAGTCAGTCCGGGGAAACAGCCGATACTCTGGCAGCCTTAAGGGAAGCCCAAAAGAAGGGAGCCACTACCCTAGCGATTACTAATGTCGTAGGAAGCAGCATTTCACGGGAAGCGGATTATACCATCTTTCTGTGGGCAGGGCCGGAGATTGCGGTGGCTTCTACCAAGGCTTATACTGCGATGCTGATTGCCCAATATTTATTGAGTGTTTATCTCGGACAGGTCAAGGGTACCATGCCTGAGGAAAAAGAACAGAAAATCCTAGAGGCCTTACAGCAATTGCCGGAAAAGGCTCAGCAGATTTTAGAGCAAAAAGAATTATATTTAGAAATTGCCCGGAGTATTCAAGAGGCGCAGAGTATTTTCTTCATTGGCCGCGGTTATGATTATAACTTGGCAATGGAAGGGGCTTTAAAGCTAAAGGAAATTTCCTATATTCATGCCGAGGCTTATGCGGCCGGGGAATTAAAACATGGTACGCTGGCTCTTATTACGAAGGAAACTCCGGTGATTGCTCTGGCTTTGCAGAAAAACACTTATGAAAAAACCTTGAGTAATATCATGGAAGTAACCGCGCGGGATGCCATGGTCATAGGGGTAGCGGAAGAAGGCGATACCGAAATCTTGAAATGGGTTAAACGGGCGATCTATATTCCTAAGATTGAAAATATCGTCAGCCCGGTGTTGGCGGTAATTCCTTTGCAGCTACTGGCTTATTACGCCGCAGTCGTAAGAGGCTGTAATGTGGATCAGCCGCGTAATTTAGCGAAGTCGGTGACGGTGGAGTAAGATATGCAGTGTGAATAAATTTCGTTTAAAAACCTCGCAGTAGATGTAGGATAACTCCTGATTTACTGCGGTTTTTTTGTTTTTTATAATGCTTCAATAATGCTTGTATGAACTTAAAGTACTGACGTAGTCATTTATATATGTAATTATATGCAAAAGCAAAGGGCACGGGATGGCTTTTGCGATAGATTATTCTCTGGGGAGGATGGGAAAATGGCGAATGGGGCGGGTAAATCGAACTTTGTTTCTTTTATAAGACTATTAAACTTTATGACTAGCAATAGCCTACAGTTATATATAGGTAAAAATGGTGGAGCTGATAAACTTTTGTATGGTGGGGCAAAAAAGACGAAAGAAGTGGAAGCAGAACTGTTTTTTGATACTGATGCAGGTAGCAATGTGTAGTGAACCTCACATGACTAAAGTCACGTGCTTCTAATCTCACAATTAGATTTTCCTGCTTCCTCGTCCTCGTAACCTACTAACTCCA
>DHPU01000059.1 GCA_002407935.1 Peptococcaceae bacterium UBA5356 | reverse complement strand
CATAGTATTGGAACAATCTTGACCCCTTTTTCGTCCTTGTATTATAGAATATACAGCAAAAACTTTTTCGCTCTTTATTAAATTTACCAATATGTTATAATCATGTATGACAAACCTACATTAATTATATTACTATAACTATACTATAAACTATCCTAAACTAAAATAGTAAGATAAGCTTAAGGAAGGAACCGGCATGACTTTTGTTACTCTCCCTGAATTAATTAAAGACCTGGACTTGGAAATAATTTATGATGGACAAAATGAACGAGTCCAAATTGACACTAGCAATATTAATCGACCCGGCTTACAATTTGCCAACTACTTTACCTTTTTTGCCGAAGATACTTCAGCCCGCCTGCAAGTCATTGGTTTAGTGGAAATGGCTTATCTCAATGATTTGAAAATCAATACACGAAAAACCAGATTAAATAAATATTTCAGCTATGCTCTGCCTTGTGTTATTCTTTGTAGAGGATTAGATCCTACCCCGGAGATGATCGAGGCCGCCCAAAAATATCAACGAACCCTTCTTAAAACAAACAACATTACCACTGAATTTGTTAGTATTGCTGTTAATTATCTCGATGACAAGCTAGCACCCCGTATCAGCCAACACGGTGTTTTAGTGGATGTTTACGGATTAGGGGTTCTCTTACTGGGCGAATCAGGGATAGGAAAAAGCGAAACAGCCCTAGAATTAATTAAAAGAGGTCACCGCTTAGTAAGTGATGATGTCGTAAAAATTAAAAAAGTGGCCAGCCATCGTCTCATTGGCGAAGCTCCTGAAAATATACGTTATTATATGGAGATTAGAGGAATTGGTATTATCAATGTTCAAGCAATGTATGGTGTGGGAGCTATCATGAATGCGAAATCCATTGATTTGGTAGTACAGCTTGACCCTTGGGAAAAAGGAAGTTATTGTGAAAGACTTGGTTTAGATGAAGAATTTATTAACATCCTCGATGTCGCTGTTCACAAGATTACCATACCGGTCAAACCCGGTCGTAACTTGGCAATTATCGTGGAAGCTGCGGCCAGAGATTTTCGGCTTAAAAAATTAGGTTATAATGCAGCCGAAGAATTAAATAAGAAACTATTTAATGAGTCATAATTAGAGTGCTTTTCTGCTACACTAATAAGGTAATAGCTTCACAAAAAAGCAAGTATATTTGTTTTTGGAGGAATATCAATATGGAATTACAAAACCTATCTTACTTACCCTTAGATATCATCATGATCCCGGTTCAAATTATTTTATCTCTCGTCGCTTTATACTTTTTTATCTTGGGGATGTCCGGACTTTTTCAATTTCGTATCCCTAATAGTTATCAACCTCGGAAGAAATTTGCCGTTGTCGTACCTGCTCATAATGAAGATGTTGTCATTGGTCCTTTAGTAGACAATCTAAAATCTTTAAATTATCCCCGACATCTTTATGATGTTTTTGTAATTGCTGATAATTCTAATGATGGCACAGCCAAGATGGCTCATCAGCATGGCGCTATTGTCTATGAACGAACTAATCTGGAGCAAAGGGGTAAAGGTTATGCCCTTGAATGGTTTTTTCATAAGCTTTTTAATCTGCCCCAAAAATACGATGCCGTAGTAGTTTTTGATGCTGATAATCTAGTTGATGCCCAATTCTTAAGGCATATGAATAATCGTTTGTGTGACGGTGCCAAAATTGTGCAAGGTTACATAGATGCTAAAAATCCCCTTGATACATGGGTTACTTCTTCTTTTGCCATGGCCTTTTGGGTAGCCAATCGCATGCTACAACTAGCCCGATATAATCTGGGACTCTCCAACTACCTTGGCGGAACAGGAATGGCTATCTCCGTAGATGTTTTACGGGAAATCGGCTGGGGAGCAACTTCCCTTACCGAAGACTTAGAGTTCAGCCTTAAAGCTTTACTGCAAGGACATAAAACCACCTGGGCTCACGAAGCTATTGTCTATGATGAAAAACCACTTACCTTTAAGCAAGCCTGGAACCAAAGAAAGCGTTGGGCTCTTGGTCATGTGGAGCTTTTCAGAACATACAGTCTCGAATTTTTTAAAGAGGCTATCCGTAAAAAAGACATTGTTCTTTTTGATGCTACAATTTTAGTTCTGCAACCATTACTGGTTATTTCCATGGGGTTTTTTACACTAATGGGCTTTATTGATGCCTTTGTCCTAGATATCTATACACCCATCTTTAAATATATTTGGCCGCCCCTTCTCTGGGAGCTAGTCAGTACCCTACAAATTATTTACCCCTTTCTGGTGATCTGGATGGATAAACTACCTCATCAGGTGATCAAATGGACTATCGCCCATTACCTTATCTTCGTTTATAGCTGGATTCCAATCGTCTTCCTTAGTTTCTTTGGTAAAACGCGTGTGGCTTGGTCTCATACCCAGCACACCAGAAGCATCAGCTATGCAGAGGTCATGGTTAGAAATAAATAATAGCAATAGATTTAACGTGAAAAGCTATTGGCATTTGCCAATAGCTTTTTTTAGATATTCATGATTTCTTAACCCTTTTTGAAAGGCTGCAAAGGCTTCCGGACTAGAATCTAATTGATAAAGCCAAGCATTATCACGATTATCAAACCAGGTCGCAATTTTTAGATTAGGGTAATTACTTACCAAAGAAGCCATGGCTTTTTCAATCCACTTAGCCTTATCCCCTCCTACCTCATTACAACTAAACTCAGTAATCATAAATGGTTTATCGGGATAATGCCGTAAATAATCCGCATAAAGGGGCTTGTAAATTTCATCAAATTCCCGCCATACATCACCCGGATGACTGGTTCCATTATTATAGCCGGTTAAACCAATCCAATCAACATAATCAGCCCCTGGATAATACAGATGAGCATTATTCCACTGAAAATCCGGGTAAGAGCGGTCATGAGGATTCCAGACAAACAAAACATTATCAGCCCCTACTTCTCTAAAAACGTCCACTATATGCCGCCAGGCTTGGATATATAAATCAGTATCCTTACCAAAGAACCAAGCACACCAAGGATCCCAATCCCCATTCATTTCATTAAGGGGCCGGACAAAAATCGGCTCCCCAATCTTCTTGAAGCCCTCCGCCCATTCCTTAATTTGCAGATCATGTTGCCCATTAACAATTTCCAATACGGCAATCCAATCCAGTTCTTTGGTAAATGGCTGTAAGGTTAACATCAGAACCCGTTCATCTTCATAAACCCGTCTGATCGCTTCTTCCGGGAACTTTCCTCCCCCAGGAAAGGTTATATAGGTCATCATAAACTCGAATTTATGTTCCAGCTTTTTCTCACTTGCAAGCATTTTTTCTAAACAATCTTCATTAAAAGGAGCACCGGGGAAAAACCTGCCCCAAACTAATTTGTTGGGCAATATTTCCAGCTCGTACTGTTTCCCGCTATATTTAATATGTGGTGATACCAAAGATGCTTCTGTAGAGACCGCAATATTAGCAGTATTATTGGAATTCCTAGTTATATTAGAATTAGATACTCCCGGCTGTGCTTGTTTTTTTTCGACACTTAGCACTACTTTTTTGAGGTCCTCTTTTAAACTATCATAATTAGCTTCGTCAGTCTTCCCCCAGAAAGTAACCACATTATCCTCTTTTTTATTAATTAAATGCACTTCCATATAATAATTTTCATCTTTTGCCAAAGCAGTAAGCTGTGGACGTTTATACCCAATTTCCCGGATAGTGGCTCCTCTTATCTTGCGCGTTTTATTTTCCAATACACTAAATCCCGCTTTTCCCTGATATAACTGCTGATTTCCATATTCGATATAGGAATTAGACGAAAGCTTTTCGCCTAATTCCTGCCTAAAAACTTTCAACGTACTATTAGTGCTTTTAAACAGCAACGCAATCTCCTCTGTATCCGTTTTCACCTGCTGATATTGTTCCGGTAAGAAAAAAGAGATTTGTAATCCTGTATGTTCTTTAAATGATGTACTATCTGCTTCCATTGGCATATTCGTATGCCAGGTACAACCTGTTATCATCAAAAGAAATAATGCCATCAAAGTCGGAAACATTTTGCTCGCAATCAATTTTTTGTCCACCTTTTTATCATCGCCTTTTTAATCTTCTTAATTAATTATTTAGAATACTTTTTTTCCACGTTTTATAAAGAAATGTCGTCGGTAAGATTGTCCCGAAAACAAACAATAAAGTAAATAGAAAATTCAAGGCCGTTGAAGGAAAATATTCATATTTGATAATCTTCAAGGCAACCATTAACACGAAAGGATGACTTAAATAAATATAATATGAACCCTCACTAATCTTATATAGAAATTTCTTCAAACCAGAATAAGGGCTTCTTAGGATCAAAAGTGCCAGAAAATAATAAAAAAGGATCGCCAGCAACGAATAACCAAGCCAGTAAAGATTATTCCTAAAAACATCATACGCATTTTGTAACATAATATTATGATAATATTGTTGCGCTATCAAGGCAGTCATAAGCACATAACCCACTGCCAACCCATATTTATAATAACATATTTTCTCTTTAATTAAGGAATAATTGGTCGCGAAATAAACGCCCAAGACAAAAAAGCACAAATATTGAAGAAAAAAGCGATCCACATACTGAAAATGAACATACTTCATAAAAAGAAGATTAATTACCAGCATAACAGCAAGTAAAAGATGTGAAGAAAACCTTTTAAATAACCAATTAATAATTCCAAACAAGAAATAAAACTGTAGAATAATTAGCACAAAATATAAATGATAGACCATATCACCTAAAAAAAGCTTTTGCAAAAAAACGGTAAGGGAAAACTGATAAATTTTTTGCGAAACAAAGACCACATAATAAAAGCAAGTCCAAAAAAAATAGGGAACTAAAAGATACTTAGTTCTTTTTTTGATAAACGGAAAAAAGGCAAACTCCTTGTCCCGATAATTATAAGCCAAAACAAAACCACTTATAAAAATAAAAGCCGGAACTGCAAAAATTAAAGCTCTATTGATGCACAAGAAAAAAGTTTTCATGACCGTGCCGGTTGTATCCAAGTAAAGGTATACGCCCGTTAGATGTACTAACACGACAGAAATACACGCTATGGCCCTTAAATAGTCTACTTCCTCCAGTCTATCCTTCATTCTTCCCCCCAATAAACCTTTAATTACGCTTTTACACATCCCATTATACCATACTTACCGCTTCGACCAATTTCTTTTTTTAAGCAGATATAAAAGGGGAAGCCCCAAAAAATAACAGGCAAGGAACTGCCCAAGACCAACATAAAACATGCTGGCATAAAGCGGATATTCTAAAACATAATGTAAAATACATCCTACAACAACCGCATTTACTAATACCGGAGGAAGCGGTGCCAAAAAAGGATGGCGCATCTTACTGGTTAAATAGGCCGCCGTCAAAGTAGCCAAACTACCAAAAATTATATCAATTAACCCCAAGCCGCCATAAACATTGGCAAGAAGACACCCTAAAAACAACCCTAAAATACTTTCGGGAAAAAGGAAGGGTAAAACTGTTAATACTTCTGAAATACGGATCTGAATAAACATATAACTAATTGGAGCTAAAGCAATAGTTATCGCTGCATATAAAGCCGCAATAATACTAATCCTGGCAATTTTGTTTGCCTTCATTAGATATATCAACCTTTCTCTGTTCTATTTATTTTATTCTTGCTAAACCTCTTACTGGGCAAATTGTATAATATATAAAAATAGTGAAAAATTTTTCTTGATAGAAAGGAAAACAACTGGGGTAATGGCGAATAATACATATAGAAATAAAAAAAAGTAGAAAAAGGGGTAGAGGTATTTTTATGTCCTCCAAAAAGTCCAGAACGGACATCTCACAAAGTATTCCTTTTTTACGTCTGGTAGTATGCATCCTGTTTTTTCCCTGTTTTTTCTTGATGGACAAAAGCATTTCGCCAATTCTTTACTGGATTGCAGGAGCAGCTTTCTTATATTCCCTTTCTCTAATTATCTTTCCGCAATTAAATGACTTTTTCTCCAAACCATTCCCTGTCACGCTGCTCTTTGATCTAACTTTTATTAGTCTTTTCATCTATTTTGAAAAAAAGTACGCCCTGGCTATTTCCCTATTCTATCTTTTCCCGATCTTCACTCTTGCTCTTTATAATAAAGCTCTTTTCACTTTTTTGGCAACCTTCCTAGCAAGCATTTCCTTCATCCTGATCAGTGTCGCTAAGGGTCTTTACTTACCCGTAGTCATCGTGCAAGTGATTGTTTTCTTAATCCTTTCTTTTTATATTACTACATTAACCAAAATTTTTCACGAATCTTATTTCATTTTAGCAAATCTTGATACCCTTACTAAAATTCATAACCGCCGCTTTTTTAATCACAGCTTGACTTCCCTCGTGGAAAAGCAGGTACCTTTTTCTTTGATTCTCTTAGATCTAGATAATTTCAAACAACTTAACGATACGGAAGGACATCATCATGGTGATTACGTCCTGCAAATCATCGCCGGTATTATGAAAGAATGCACCAGAACAACAGATATTATTGCCCGCTTTGGCGGAGATGAATTTGCGATTATTCTCCCCCAAACCAGTAAAGAAGCTAGTAAAAACATCGCCGAAAGAATTCGTAGCAATGTCCTGGTTAATCCTAAATTTTTACCCTATTCACAAGTCAGTCTTTCCATGGGTATTGCTACCTATCCCGAAGATGGTACTACTATGGATGATATCCAGCAAAAAGCCGATGAAGCTATGTATGTAGCCAAGGCCAGAGGAAAGAATTATATTCATCTTTATTAAGACTACGCTATTTCAGTTCTTCATTCATTGTTTTAGTTGAGCAATGAATTTCGAATCTCAAACAGAAACCTTCCCAGGTAAGAGCACAATCTTAAAAAAAGAGACTGTTACATCAAACAGTCTCTTTTTTTGTGTTTTACCGTATTTGAATTTGTACCGATAAACTGACATTAGTCGCCAGATTAGTGATCGTAATAGTATACGTTCCCGAAGGTACTTGCCGGCCGCTGTCAGCTAACTGATTCCAGCTATTTTCAATCAACTGTGTCCCACCGGGAAAAATCGTAATCAAACGGGTAAACTGAGCAAACGAACGTCCCGTTGAATAACGCCAAACAATATTACCTGCGGTAGCAGCCGTAATTTCCACAATCTGACTGGTTCTGTAACGTAAACTAATCTCCTCATCGGTAATATTGGTTTTAACCAGCGTTATCTTAATACTTTCCCCTCTGTTATACACACGTTTATCCGTAAATAAAATATGTCTGATACCCCTGCCTACCGCTGTAGCAATGGGAGTACCTTCCGGAGGCGTGGGTTCAGGTACGCAAGTTACACCTAAAGCTCTCCATGTGGCGCCTCTGACTACCCCGGTTACTGCAAGCCCCTGCTGACGCTGAAACTGTCTTACCGCCCGCTCCGTTCTTGCCCCAAAGGAACCGTCAATTGGTCCCCGGTAAAAGCCTTTATTCCTGAGTGATGTTTGTAAAAACCTTACTGCCGCTCCCGAGCTGCCCCGTCTAAGTACGGGACAAAAAAATTCCTGAGGCGGAGTCGGAGGAACCGGGGGAACCGGTGGAAACGGCGGTACCGGAGGTACAGGAGAAGGTGTGACAACACAACTAACTCCCAAGGCTTCCCAGGTAGCTACATTAACTATACCTGTCACCGCAAGCCCGCGACGCGTCTGAAATAACCGTACAGCCGCCTCTGTTCTTGTGCCGAAAACCCCATCAATCGCCCCCGGATTAAGCCCGGCATTTCTCAATAACGTCTGTAATCTTGTCACCGCCGCTCCCCTCGACCCTCGCTGCAACCGGGGGCAAAGTCCGGGAGCCGGAGAAATAGGCGTAGGCGGAGTAGGAGGTGTCGGAGGTATCGGTATCCCTCCTGTCGGAATCGTTAAAACCTGACCCACAAAGATTAAGTTAGGATCAGTAAGATTATTAGCACGGACTATTGCCTCAACCGTCGTTCCGAATCTTTGTGCAATAGAAGCTAAAGTATCACCTGCCTGAACCACATATTGCATAGGCTCATCTCCTTTTATTAAATCTATCCCTATATCATATGTGTCGGCTGGTGATTTGGTTATAGATTCCTCCGCCCGTGAGCTTAAAACTCCCTATGTTGATATATCCTTACCGAAAATAAATACGACAAATATACCAGCAAGAGAAGAACCGTCGTGATCAGGCAGCCAATTAACCAAGGAGGACTTTTTTCTAAAAAAAGCAGCAGCGTTTGGAAAATCTCTTTCTCCCTATTCTCCTCATAATACTGTTTTACCAAAGAAGGAGTGAAGAAAATCAGCAGAAATAAAATGACATTAAAAAAGCGGGCCTGGATATAACCAAACTTAAAATACAAGGGCAAATAGAGGGAAGACATTAAAAGCAGTGTTACGGCAACCCCTAATACATCAATCCAGCCAATGTACCTCTGCGGAAACGGCAACCCAATCCCTTTCATAACTGCACCAAAAAAACCGATAATCACCAATGAGAGAAACATGAACACAAAAACGGATAAATACCGTGCTCCGACTATCTCACTGCGCCGCAAAGGAAAGCTGTTTAAAACTATCTCGCTGTTCCCTTTTGATTCATAGGCACAAGCCCCCTGAATAAAGAGATACGAACTGGCCATGGCGCCCATCACATAAGTCATCGACGCAAAAACCGGACTGTTAAAAGCAATCAGGATAAAAATACAGTACGCCAAGGTAAATCCCATCATCTTTTTTTGAATCAGGATATCCTTGAGGATTAAACTATACATCTTTTTTCTCTCCCTTCACCAGAAATAACATAATTTCTTCTAGAGTGGGCTGTTCAACCACAATTTTGTTAGATTTTCTGCGCAGTCCGGCCGCGTCATCTGTCAAACCTTCAAAGCCAAAATTACCCTCACGTAAACCAATCAGCTGCCGGCGCAGTTCTTCATCTAACTGCCTCTTTTCCCCTTTCACCAAGCCATAGCTCTCCAGGATTTTCTCTCGTGAGGAACTCAGTACAATCCTTCCCCGATTGATAAACGTAACGTAATCAGCAATCTTATCCAAGTCGGAAGTAATATGCGTAGAGAATAATACCCCTTTATCTTCATCCATAAAATCATGAATAATATCCAGAAATTCCTGTCTGAAAACCGGATCCAGACCCGAAGTCGGTTCATCCATCAGCAATAGCTCCGCATGATGAGACAAAGCTACCGCCAGAGATAGTTTCATCTTCATCCCCTTGGAAAAATCTTTACTCTTTTTGGCCGGAGGCAGGGCAAAATCCTGTAGATACCGAGTATACGCCTTGCTATCCCAGTTCCGGTAAAACGGGGCAATAATCCTCTCGATCTCTTTAGGGTTTAATTCATCATAAAATTCTTGGTCATCATAAACAAAGCCGATTCTTTCCTTGATTGTTTTTTCCTGACGCAGATGATCCTCTTGAAAAAGCCGAATTTCTCCTCCGTCCTTTTTTAATAAATTCATTATTAATTTAATGGTAGTAGTTTTTCCGGCTCCGTTAGGACCAATAAACCCCATAATATAGCCTTTTTTCAGGTTAAAGCTAACCTCCTGCAACATAAAATCTTTAAATTTTTTGCTAAGTTTTTTCACCTCAAGCAAGTTCTCCCCTTGCTCTTGATGCAGCTCCTTCATACTTACTCCTCCTCACATAAAACTTCCAGCATCCCGGTTAATTCCTTACAGCTAATTTTCAACAGCCGCGCCTCTTTAATTACCTCTGTCAGCTTCTCTTCTAAAATACTAAGCCGTTTCTCCCGCAAAAGCTCCTTATTCTGTCCTGCCACAAAGGAACCCTTTCCCCCCACCGTTTCAATAAGACCCTCTCTTTCCAATTCCTCATAGGCTCTTTTCGTAGTGATTACACTGATTTGCAAATCCCGGGCCAAGCTCCTAATTGAAGGCAAGGCTTCTCCTTCTTGCAGTTCACCGGTCAGGATCTCCTTTTTAATCTGGCGGACAATCTGTTCATAAATAGGTTCCTGAGCGGAATTAGTAATGATAATATCCATAAAGTCCTCCTTCAACGCCTAAATCAGATCTGTTCATATTGCATGGAAGTGCGTTCTGTCTATACTGTATATATACCCTATGCACAGTATAGACAGAACTGTTTTTGTTGTCAAGCAAAAATTTATTGAAAAACCACACACCACCTTATAATACCATTGAAAATTTCACTCTTTTACCATAAAATTAAGAATAATACAGAAAAGCAGGTGAGCCTATGGAAACTCCTGATAAAACTAAACCTGTCATTACAGCCAAAAACCTGTGCAAATTTTACCAAATGGGTGAGGTTACCGTTAAAGCCCTCCAGGGCGTTGATTTTACGATTTATCCCGGGGAATTTATCGTGATTCTGGGCCCAAGCGGTTCAGGAAAGAGCACGCTGCTTAATTTAATTGGCGGCATGGACAAAGCCACTGAGGGCGAGCTCTTCTTTAAAAATACCCCGCTGCACAGCGCCGATCCCCAAAAGCTGACGCTTTTTCGCCGTAATAACGTTGGGTTTGTCTTTCAATTTTATAATCTCATCCCTAATCTCACGGCTTACGAGAATGTTTGTTTAGCTGCGGAGATCGCTCTGAATCCCCTTTCCCCTGCGGAAATGCTGGAAAAGGTCGGACTAGGCGAACGAACCACGCATTTCCCCGCCCAACTGTCAGGCGGTGAACAACAGCGGGTGGCCTTAGCCAGAGCGATCGTGAAAAATCCGGATATTCTCCTCTGTGACGAACCTACCGGCGCCCTTGATTATCAAACAGGTATCCAGATATTACAATTATTGCAACATTTCTGTCAAAACTATCATAAAACAGTTATCCTCATCACTCACAATAACCCGATTGCTCAAATAGCCAATCGTATTTTTTATATTAAAGACGGGCAACTGAGCGGCATTACCACTAATGCTGAGCCCATCCCGCCGGAGAAGGTGACCTGGTGATGCTGTGGCGTAAGTTATTCCGCGACATCAAAGAAAATAAAGGAGCTTATCTTGCCTGTATTACCATCATTTTAATCGGGCTGATGGTTTATTCTTCATTTTCCATTGTTATGGATAATCTGCATTCCTCCCAGCAAGACTTTTATTACCGGCAGAATTTTGCCGATGGCTTTGCTGATGTCAAATCGTTGCCTCTTGCCGAGGTAAATAAGCTGCACTCATTAGAAGGAATCAAAAATATTCAAGGCAGATTAATTAAAGATGTGCGGGTTTTAAAGATCGGTGCCGGCAATAATCTCGAGAAGCGCCGGGAAGAAGTGTATCTACGCCTGATCTCTACAGACCCCAACCACCCGCAGCCCGTTAACGATGTCCGCCTCCTTAAAGGGCAACCCTTAAGAAACGAGGCCTTTAATATTTGGGTAGACAATAAATTTTTCGCGGCAAATCAACTAGCCCTGAACGACCCTTTAGAAATTATCGCTAATGGAAAAAAAGTCAGCTTTCATGTGACCGGAACAGGATCAAGCCCTGAATTTATCTATATTATGCGTAATGTAAATGACCTTTTCCCTCATCCGGAGACCTTCGGCATTGCCTATGTACCCTTTGAAATTATGAAAACACTTTTTAGCGAAGGTGCCGCCGTCAATAACCTCGTGTTTACTTTGCAGCCGGACACGGAGTATCGAGATGTCGAAGCACAACTGAAAACAAAACTGGAACCCTATGGACTTACCAACATCTACCCGCGTAAGGATCAGATGAGCCACTCCCTCCTGACCCAGGAACTGACCCAACTGCAAAACATGTCTAAATCCTTGCCCGTTCTCTTTCTGGCTATCGCTTGCATGATTCTCTATATTATGCTGAAACGCACCGTCGAAAATCAAAGGGGACAAATCGGCATTCTCAAGGCCTTTGGCTATACCCGCTGGGAAATCATCTGCCACTATTTATCCTTTGCCCTTCTCATTGGTTTCTGCGGCGGTTTACTGGGCGGAATTAGCGGGCTGCTGCTTTCCTTCCCCTTAATTACGCTCTATGAAACCTTTTTTAATATCCCCGGACTGCACATCACTTTTTCCTTTTCCTATTTATATATGAGTGTGCTGCTGGCACTGGCTTTTGCTCTTTTTGCCGGTTATCAAGGTTGTAAAAATGTGCTCTCCCTCCAACCGGCAGAAGCGTTGCGTCCGCCTGCTCCGCCTAAAGGTAAAAGTATCCTGCTCGAAAGGTTTTCGTTATTCTGGAAGTCCTTAACTGTGCAAGGAAAAATGTCACTGCGCAGCATGGCTCGGCATCCCGGGCGAACTACTTTCCTGTTTCTCGGCATTATGTTCACCTTTTCCCTCCTGGGTTCACCTTGGTCGATGATGGAACTAAGCGAAACAATGCTTTATGACCAATATGAAAAAGTGGAAACATATGATGTGAAAATCAATCTGACTCAACCCTTAAACCAACAACAGGCAGAAAACGAATTAAACCGTTTTCCCGGTACACACAGAGCGGAAGGAAGAGCCGAAATACCCGTGACCTTAAAAAATAACTGGCATAAAAAAGAGGTCATCCTCTTAGGCCTTCCCCAAAACAGTGCGCTCTATAAGATACGTGATATGAAAGGCAACCGCGTCCAACCACCGACAAATGGTATTCTGCTTTCGGAAACACTGGCACAAAGTCTTGACGCCAAGGTTGGGACAAAACTCAAGCTGGAAAGCTTTATGGCCAAAAACCCCGATGAAGAAAAAACAATCGAAGTAACCGGAATTGTCCCTCAATATATCGGGCTTAATGCTTACATGGAGCTTAACTCATTACAAAATCTCTTGCAACAAAAGAAGATGATTACTACAATTATGTTAAGCATCAATGAAAAAGATTTTCCGTTATTAAAGGAAAAATACCAAAATTCCACGGTCATTGAAAGCCTTGAAGACAAAAACGAAGTACTCCGGCAATCAAAAGAAATGATGGCTTCTTTCTCCGGTACCATCTATGTTTTTCTGATCCTGGGTCTAATTATCGGTTTTGCGATTATTTATAACATTTCCACGATCACTGTTTCCGAACGCAGCCGGGAACTTGCCTCCATGATGGTACTGGGTATGACCCCCCAGGAAGTTCTGTCGGTGATCACCTTTGAACAATGGTTTATCGGTATTTTGGCAATGCTCAGCGGCATCCCCGTTACCAAACTTTTGCTGATTGCTCTGAGTCAATCGCTAAATACCGATCTTTTTACAATGCCTACCACCATGAATACTACCTCCATCCTGGCCGCCTTCCTGATTACCGCTGCTTGTATCCGCTTTGCCCAACTAATGGCGGCACGTAAAATTAAAAAACTCTCGATCGTCGAAGTTTTAAAGACCAAAGAATAAAACAAACACCTCACCAAGAAGGCTGTTTGAAGCTTTAAAGGGAACTGAGAAATACTTAGAAAGCGGGGACTGATTATGAACGGGGGACTGATTATGAAAAAGAAAGGGAAGCTTATTACCGGCATCCTGCTCCTACTCGCAGTTATTGGTTATTTTACGCTGGGAAATAACCAAAGCCTCAAGGCGGATCTTCTGGAAGTGCAGCCGGGGACTATTGCCCAAACCTTTACGGAGGAAGGTCGTGTTGTACCTGAAAAGGAAATCCCCCTCTATACAACAAACGGGGGGAAAGTAACAAAGCTGGCAGTACACGAGGGGCAAAAGGTCCGGAAAGGATCCTTCCTCTTCTCCTTCGATACAACCGAACTAACTCTGCAAATGCAGCAGCTCCAAGGGCAGTTAAAAAGTATCCGGGCGCAGCAGGAATTAGAACTATCCAAACTGGAGCCGGATAAAATGCGGCAATTATATGAAATGGGGGCCATCAGCCAAAAGGAATATGAGGATGCACTAAATACCGCTAATTCTTCTTACTACCCCGGGCAAATTGAAGCTTTGCAGGCCCAAATAGAGACCGTACAATACAAAATAAACGAAAGTACGGTTTATGCTCCCGCTAACGGTACGGTGGCTGAACTGGAAATCAAGGAAGGAATGTTCTTAACTCCCGGAACTCCTTTAATGACCATTTACCAAAATGAGCAATACTTGGTTGAGGTTTACGTTCTAACCGAAGATGCCGTTCATATTCAACCGGGGATGAAGGTACAATTAATTCAAGATAACAAGGAGAAGGATCTCGTCTTTACCGGCCGGGTCGAAAAAATAGCCCCGTCGGCAGAAGAAAAGACATCGGCCTTAGGGCTCTTAGAACAGCGTCTGAAAATAACGATTAGTCCGATCGTACCGGAAAATCTCCGGCTTAAACCGGGCTACGCCTTAGATGTACAATTTACGATCAACGAACAGGAAAATGTGTTGGCTGTGCCCAAAACAGCGCTTTTCCCCTATGAAAACGGGGAAGCTCTTTGGGTAGTACGGAAAAACGCCGCCCAAATCCAGCCGGTAAAGACCGGTTTCGAAAATGAGCAAGAGATCGTTATTACCGAAGGATTAAAAGCCGGAGACTCCGTCATCCTCGACCCCCAATTGGAAGGGCTAAAAGAAGGGATAAAGATTAATCATTATTTTACATGTTTATAGACGGAGCAGGTGTAAATAAGTTCCGAAGCAATTTGAACTCGACAGCCTATTTCAAAGGGCGCACACTTAAAGAAGGTTTCTCATCCCGAGAAACCTTCTTTCTCCAATAACATTCGATCATCAGCTAAAGCAGAGCCGCTGGCCGCAGTAAATTTGGCAATCAGTTGCGGTACGCTCAGTTGTCTTTTTTCTTCTTGAGCGATGTCCAGTACAATCCTCCCCCGATGCATCATCATTAACCGATTGCCAAAGGATAGCGCCTGTTCCATGTTATGCGTAATCATCAGCGTGATCAGACTTTTCGCTTGTACCAATCGCGCCGTAGTCTCCATTATTTGCCGTGCTGCTTGCGGATCTAAGGCGGCAGTATGCTCATCAAGAAGCAGGAGCTTCGGCAACGCCAACGTAGCCATCACCAGAGCCAAGGCCTGACGCTGCCCCCCGGATAAAGTCCCCACCGGAGTTTGCAGCCGTTCTTCCAGTCCCAGTCCTGTTTCTGCCAATACTTCCCGAAAGTATTTTTGGCGATTTCCGATCACAGCCAGACCTAACCCTCGCTTTTTCCCCCGCAAATAAGCCAGAGCCAGATTCTCTTCAATCGTCATTTCTGCCGCAGTACCTGTCAACGGATTCTGATCGATCCTTCCTAAATCAGCGGCTCTTTGATGCTCCGGGCAGTCCGTCACATCCTTGCCCGCTATGGTAATTCGCCCCTCATCCGCCATTTCCCCGCCACTGATTACTTTCAGCAAAGTCGACTTTCCGGCTCCGTTACTGCCAATTACCGTGATGAAATCACCCGGTCTGATGTGTAAATTAATGTTCCGAAGAGCTAATATTTCATTCGGAGTGCCCGGAAAAAATACCTTATAGACACTACTTAGCTTAATCATGATGCTCCGCCCCCGCTTCAAGGTATACCTCTCCATGATTGTTTCCCCGCCTTGTTTTTGCCGCAAACATTCTCTTCTTTGTTTTCCTTAACTGGAATTTCGGCATAGTCAGAGCCAACAACACTAATAAAGCCGTGACAAGTTTAAAGTCTTCCGCCGGCAAGTTCAGTCTTAACCCAAGCGCCAACAAAGCCCGATAAAGAATAGAACCTAAAAGAACACCGGTCAGAAGCCGACTCAGGCTTTGACGCCCAAAAAGCATCTGCCCTAAAATCACCGAAGCAATCGCGGCAACCAAAACACCAATCCCCATCCCTACATCGGCAAAACCCTGCATTTGACACGCCAAGGCTCCTGATAAGCCAACTAAAAAATTGGCTAACACTAAGGTGAGCATTTTCGTCTGGTTTACATCCACACCTAACGCGCTTAACATTTTTTCATTATTGCCTGCTGCTCGAATCGTTAGCCCCAGGTCCGTCCTTAAAAACCAACCTAACAGCAAGCGGACTGCTACGACCATCACCGCCAGGATCACAATAACGGCAATCTGTGTAGCAACAAAAGAAAACTTCCCTTCCGCAATCCCGCAAAGCGAAAGTACCTGCGTATAAAAATCCTCATAGCCTAAAAGCGAAGTATTGGGACGGCCCATGGAACGCAGCATCACCGTATAAATCGCGCTGGTCGTTAAAATTCCGGCCAAAATATTGTTCACCTTCAACCGCGTATGCATCAGCCCGGTTGCCGCGCCGGCCAAGGCACCGGCCACCGCACCCAGCAATACGGCCAGCAAGGGGTCTCCTCCCTCCACCATCGCTTTTGCGGTTATCGCTGCTCCTAAGGGGAATGTTCCTTCCACCGTTAAATCCGGGAAACCCAACAAGCAAAAGGTTAGCAATACTCCCAGTGCCATAAAACCATAAATTAAGCCCTGCTGCAAACCACTGATCAACACGTTTTCCATGAGCTCACCACCCTTCTTTTCCCCAAAATACTCCTGCTAATACCCTGCTTTACTTTATAATCTCATCGGCTCGGTCTAATACTGTTTTGGGTATAACTACGCCATATTTTTCAGCCACCCCTTGATTAATCAACAACGTCCGCTTGCGAATCTCCTCCGGTACGATTTCCCCGGCTTTTTCCCCTTTCAAGATTCTAGCCACCAACACTGCGCCTTGACGCCCACAGTCATATTCATCATTGCCCAAAGTCGCTAACGCACCCTTTTTCACCGATTCCGTATCGCCGGTATAGAGCGGTAAATCCTGCTCCTGGCATACTCTAATCAACGCATCCACCGCCGACATGACCGTATTATCCTGCGGCATAAACACCGCGTCAACCCTTCCCGCTAACGACTGAGCCGCCATCTGTACTTCACTGCTGCTCGCCGCCGTTGCTTCCACTACTTCCATTTTTCCCTGCACATATGCTTTGATTCTTTTGACATTACTCACCGAATTTGCTTCACCCGCATTATAAATAATCCCCAATCTTTGCGCCGCAGGCTGAACTTCCCGAATGAGATCCATTTGCTGTTCCACCGGGTCGGCACTATATACGCCGGTGATATTCGTTCCCGTCGGCCGGCCAATTTCCTGCATCAGCCCTGCCCCCACTGCATCAGAGACCGCAATAAATACGACCGGGATCCCACTGCCCCTGGTGGCCTGAGCCGCCGCCTGAGAACTTGGCGTGGTAATAGCTAGAATAACATCTACCTTGTCCGCCGCAAATTTATCCCCTATGGTCTTTGCCAGATTCGGGTCACCTTGCGAATTCTTGATATCAAAATTTACATTTTCCCCGGCGATATACCCTTCTTCCTTCATCTGGGCCAGAAAACCTTCTTGATCCAGATCCAGCGCCGGATGGGCAACATACTGGGTAACACCTACTTTAAGCAACTTCTCCTCTGGCTGTCCCGAAGCATCGCCGCCCGTCTGTTTAAGACATCCGGTCACCATTAACGCACTTAACAACAAGGGTAAAATCACTTTGGATAACATCACTTTTTTACTCATTTTACTCATTTTACTCATTACTTTCTCCTCCTCCATTACTTAGTTTTTTTCAGTTCCCACCTGTTTTAAATAACCCTGCCTCCTTCCTTTCTGTGAGGAGAAATTCCGTCAAGGGAAAAACAAAAACCGATACTCAAACGAGTACCGGCAAAATTACAAACACTCCGACTCATCTCAGCTCTCCTCAACTATTCTCATCTCAGCTCTCCTCAACTTCCAGCATCATCGCTCATGATGCCCTACTTAATATGATATTCCCCTGACTCCCATCTTGTCAAGCAGCAATTTTCCAACCATGCAACCTTACGTTAACTTGACATAGCATCGTGTTTTTTATTAAA
>DHPU01000072.1:2903-12391 GCA_002407935.1 Peptococcaceae bacterium UBA5356 | reverse complement strand
TTTGCAACGTTTTTACTGATATTCCAAACATCTCGGCAAATTCATTTGGTTTATATGTTTGTCAATATTATTGATTACTGTTCGTTTCCTCCTTCCCTTATCTTATTTTCGACAAGGGAAAAAAAATCCCTGCTGGAAATCGCTACAAATTCTGCTTTTTTGTAAAAATTGCCACGAAAATACTAGTTAATATATTTGCAGATTAAACCATTTGAATTATAATGAAACAAACACTTTAAAAGGTATATCTATCACTAGTGAAGCTATTGAGGACTTCTGTAAGAAAAATTCCGGGAGAAATAAAGAAGAATCATTAAACTCTCAAAATGAAGCAAATGTAAAACAGTTAGAAGCACTAAAAAAACTTAAAGAAGATTTGATAAGCGATAAAATCAATCTTAAAGATGCTTGGGAAAGGGTTCTTGAGATTAGAGACGGCAAAGAATAATTCACTCCTGATGCAAGTACCCCCTATTGGAAGCGTAATGCTTCCAATAGGGGGTACTTGTTCTTGCAGGGGGTTTTTATTCCTTTTCCATTAAAAAGTCAATTATTTTCCGTTACGAGCATTTTGCGCTACTTATTTTTTCGCTCAATTACCCGATATACAGCCTCTTTTATCTCCTTCGCCGTCAGACCATATTTCTCCAACAAAGCCTGAGGCTTACCCGATTCACCGAAGGTATCCCTAACACCTACCCGCTCCATTGGTATAGGTGCATTTTCCACCAATACCTCGGCCACCGCACTGCCCAGACCACCTATCACGCTATGCTCCTCCGCCGTAACAATTGCCCCTGTTTCCCTGGCGGCTCGCAGCACCGCCTCTTGATCCAGCGGTTTAATCGTGGCCATGTTGATTACGCGTACCGCCAGCCCTTCACCGGCTAATTCCTCCGCAGCCTGCAAGCTTTCCGCCACCATAATCCCACAGGCGAAAATGGTTGCATCATGACCTTCCCGCAGTTGAGACGCTTTCCCAATCGTAAACTCATGCTCCTCGCCATAAATCACCGGCACCGCCGAACGACCCAAACGCAAATAAACAGGGCCCTCATATTGTGCCGCGGCACAAACCGCCTTCTCGGCTTCCACTCCATCCGCCGGAGCGATTACCGTCATATTTGGTAAAGAACGCATAATGGATATATCGACAATCGCCTGATGAGAAGCTCCGTCTTCTCCTACCGTTAAACCGGCATGGCTAGCCGCAATCTTCACATTAAGTTTCGGATAAGCAATCGAATTACGAATCTGTTCAAAGGCCCGCCCCGTGGCAAAAATCGCAAAAGTACTGGCAAACACGATTTTTCCCGATGCCGCCAATCCGGCCGCCGCCCCCATCAGATTCTGCTCCGCTATCCCCATATTAAAGAATCGTTCCGGATAATGCTTACAAAACTCATAAGACTTTGTAGACTTAGCCAAATCGGCATCCAGTACCACAATATTCTGCTGCTCAGCTCCCAATTTTACTAAAGCCTTACCGTAACCTTCCCGTGTAGCCATCTTTTCCATCTTCATCATTCCCCTCTCCTAAGCAAGCTCTGCCAGGGCCTTCTCCGCTTGCTCCTTACTAGGAGCGTTACCATGCCAGCCCAGTTGATTTTCCATAAAAGAAACGCCCTTACCTTTTACTGTATCGGCAATAATCAGGGCCGGTTTATCTTGAACTCTTTTCGCCGCTTCCACTGCCGCCGCAATTTCCGTAAAAGAATGACCGTTAACCCTTTCCACCTGCCAGCCAAAGGCTCTAAACTTATCCTCAATAGGCTCCGGTGACATTACTTCGGTCACCGGGCCGTCAATCTGTAACCCATTATGATCCAAAAAAGCAATCAGATTATCCAGCTTATAATGAGCGGCTGCCATTGCCGCTTCCCAAACCTGTCCCTCTTCGATTTCCCCGTCTCCCAACAAGGCAAAAACACGATACGCCTTCTTATCCAATTTTCCGGCCAACCCCATCCCTACAGCGGCAGAAATGCCCTGACCCAGTGAACCGGTAGACATATCCACCCCGGGCACCTTTTTCATATCAGGATGTCCTTGTAACGGACGATTAATTTTTCTAATAGTCAAAAGCTCCTCCCGCGGAAAAAAGCCTCTGCCGGCCAGCGCTGCATATAGTACAGGAGCGGCATGTCCTTTGCTTAATACAAAACGATCCCGGTCAGACCAAGATGGATTCTGCGGATCTACCTGCATCTCTGCAAAGTAAAGATACGTCACAATTTCCGTTGCGGAAAGAGAACCGCCGGGATGCCCCGAACCGGCCTCCGTCAACATCGCAATAATATCCCGACGTATCTGCTTCGCCGTTTCCTCCAATTTTTGTTGATCAATCATTTTTTCCATCAATGATACCTCCCTATCTTCCCTGTCTAAATTAACTATCTCGCTGTCCTCGAACTGCTGCCATACGTAAATAAGCGTCAATAAAAGGATCTAATTCTCCGTCCATCACACTATAAACATTCCCTATCTCCATCCCGGTACGATGATCCTTCACCATACTATAAGGGTGAAAAACATAGGAACGAATCTGACTGCCCCAGCCTATTTCATGCTGTTCTCCCCGTATTCCGGCTAATTCCTTTTCCTGCTCCTGCCGTTTTAATGCCAACAACTTCGCCTTCAAAATCTTTTCACAGGAAGCTCTATTAGAAATCTGCGAGCGTTCATTCTGACATTGTACCACTATTCCCGTAGGAAAATGCGTCATTCGCACTGCAGAATCTGTTTTATTCACGTGCTGACCGCCGGCGCCGCCGGAACGATAAGTATCTACTTTTATTTCATCCCAATTCAAAACAATTCCTTCCACCTCATCATCCACTTCCGGCAAGACATCCACGGCCGAAAAGGAAGTATGACGTCTTCCCGAAGCATCAAAAGGCGAAATTCTTACTAAACGATGAACCCCCTTTTCCACCTTCAAGTGGCCATAAGCATTTTCTCCTTTAATCAATAAGGTGGCACTTTTCACCCCGGCTTCATCACCCGGCAGATAATCCAGCATCTCCACACTAAAGCCTTTTCTTTCTGCCCAACGAGTATACATCCTTAATAACATATCTGTCCAATCCTGAGACTCCGTCCCGCCTGCTCCTGAATGTAGAGAAAGAATCACATTACCGGCATCATATTTATCACTGAAAAGAAGCTGTAATTCCAACGCATCAAGCTCTGTCACCAGCTGTGCCAAAGCCTTCTCCGCCTCTGCCCTATATTCCTTTACCTCTTCGTCGTCCTCTCCCGCACTTTCCTCTTGACTAAGCTCATAAAAAGCCTCTATATCCTCCAGCTTACCCTTCAGACTATTATATCCCTGAATTTTATTCTTTAAAACCGTTACTTTTTGCGCCACCTTTTGCGCTTCCTCCTGATTATCCCAAAAGGAAGGTGACGACATTTTTGCTTCTAATTCCGCTGCCAACTGCTCTTTACCAGGGATGTCAAAGAGACCCCCTGGAATTCTCAAGTCTAATCCTAGCTTTTTCCAATTCTCGTTTCAAATCTAATATTACCATTTTCTCCTACCCTTTTCCACAACATTTTTTATATTTTTTTCCACTACCACATGGGCACAGATCATTCCTGCCTATTTTTTCCACATGCCGAGGTTCTCTTTTTACCGCTCCTTCATCAGCACGGTTTTCCACCAAATCCCGTCGCTCCTGAGGTCTTTCCACAACTGAAACATGATAAACATATCTCACAATATCTTCCTGAATTTCTTCAACCATCTGATTAAACATATTATAGGCCTCATACTTGTATTCCACCAACGGATCTCTCTGCCCATAGGCCCGCAAGCCGATTCCTTGCCGCAGCTGATCCATGGCATCCAAATGCCCCATCCATTTCTCATCAACCACACGCAGAGTCACCAGCCGCTCCAGTTCCCGCATATTATCTACGCCCAGTTCCGTTTCCCTCTCCTGATAACCTTCCATGGCTTTTTCCAGCAATAAATCACGTACCTCTTGATTATCCAATTTCGCCAGATCTTCCACAGAAAAACGGTGATTAGGCAAAAAGAACAAACGGGCCTTATCTAATAAGCTCTTCAAATCCCATTCTTCCGGATAATTACTGCCACCGGTAAAACCATCTATGGTCTTGCTAACTACTTTCTCAATCATATCAAGAACATTTTCCTTAATATCCTCACCCATCAGGACACTACGGCGTTGCTTATAAATAACCTCTCTCTGCTGATTCATCACATCATCATATTCCAAAACATTCTTCCGCAGATCAAAGTTACGAGCTTCCACTCTTCTCTGGGCATTTTCGATCGCCCTGGAAATCATCTTATTCTCAATAGGCATCTCGTCATCCATGCCCAGCTTATCCATCAGCCCCGTGATGTTTTCCGCCCCGAAAAGGCGCATCAAATCATCTTCCATCGAAATATAAAACTGACTGGAGCCCGGGTCGCCCTGCCGTCCGGCCCGACCTCTCAACTGATTATCAATCCGGCGGCTTTCATGACGCTCTGTCCCGATAATATGCAAGCCCCCTAATTGAATAACCTCTTCGTGCTCCCGACCAGTTTCTTGCTGCTTTTGCTCATATGTTTTTTGATAATGTTCCCGTGCCTGCAAAATCTCTTCATCATCCACCACACTACGGCTAGCAGCCTCTTCAATTAGCAACGAAGCATAACCCTGCTCCTGCATCTCTAAGCGGGTTAAAAAGCCGGGGTTTCCTCCCAAAATAATATCCGTACCGCGGCCGGCCATATTCGTGGAAACCGTGACAGCTCCTTTCCTTCCGGCCTGAGCCACAATCTGCGCTTCCATTTCATGATACTTCGCATTCAAAACCTGATGCGCTATGCCTTTTTCCTGCAACAGTTTGCTTAAAATTTCTGACCTTTCAATCGAGATCGTACCCACCAAAACAGGCTGCCCCTTTTCATGGCACTCGGCAATTTCCTCTACCGCAGCCCTAAATTTACCTTCCTCAGTGCGGTAAATCACATCAGGCGTATCTTCACGGATCATCTCCTGATTAGTAGGGACAACCGTTACATCCAGTTTATAAATCTTTCTGAATTCCTCTTCCTCTGTCACGGCAGTACCCGTCATTCCGGCTAATTTTTCGTACATCCGGAAATAATTTTGAAAAGTAATGGTGGCCAAGGTCTGAGATTCTTTCTCAATCTTCACTCCTTCCTTAGCCTCAATCGCCTGGTGCAATCCCTCACTGTAACGGCGGCCATACATCAAACGGCCCGTAAACTCATCCACAATAATAATCTGCCCATCTTTAACGACATAATCCACATCCCGCTTCATCAAGGCATGGGCATGCAAAGCCTGATTAACATGATGGCTCAACTCAATATTGACATCATCATAAAGGTTTTCCACCCCGGTCATTTGTTCAACCCTGCTGACCCCTTCCTCGGTTAACGTTACCACCTTAGCTTTTTCGTCTACATTGAAATCAACGTCCTTCTTTAAACGGGGAATAACCCTCGCCACTTTCCCATAAAGATCCTTCGGTTTATCCCCTGCCCCCGAAATAATCAAAGGAGTACGCGCTTCATCAATCAAAATACTGTCTACCTCGTCCACAATCGCATAATGCAGTGCTCGCTGCACCAAATGCTCCGGATGGGCAACCATATTGTCACGCAAATAATCAAAACCAAATTCATTATTCGTCCCATAAGTAATATCGGCAGCATAAGCTGTTCTTCTTTCCTCAAAGTCTAGCCCATGCACAATTAAACCTATAGACAGCCCCAAAAATTTATAAATCTGGCCCATCCACTCACTATCACGTTTCGCCAAATAATCATTTACCGTAACAATGTGTACCCCTTTTCCCGTCAGGGCATTAAGATACGTAGGCAGAGTAGCTACCAACGTTTTTCCTTCCCCTGTCTTCATCTCGGCAATATCGCCCTCATGAAGAACCATTCCCCCTATCAGCTGCACATCAAAATGGCGTAACCCCAAGACCCTCCTAGAAGCTTCCCGCACTACAGCAAAAGCCTCCGGCAGAAGGTCATCAAAAGTTTCACCATTAGCCAAACGTTCTTTAAATTCAATTGTTTTACCCTGTAACTGCTCATTACTAAGTGCTCTCAAACCGTCTTCCAGACGATTAATAACCTCAACCTTTTTACTTAACCGCTTAATCTCTTTCGCATTTATATCAAAAATATTTTTTAAAAACTCCCACGCCACTACCCTGCACCTACTTTCAAATAATTAAAATATGCTCGCTTTTTACCACCATCTCTTAATTTTAACATGATGTTTAATCAGGTGCAATTATAAATGCTTTTCTCCCCAAAACACCTCTGGCGTGGATCCCTTTCGCTCCACGCCAGAGGTGTTTTGTAAACTAACCTTTAAACTAATCTATATCCGGCTCAATCAAACCATAATTTCCATCTTTACGGCGATATACCACATTAATTTCTTCTGTTTCGGCATTAGAAAAAACGAAAAAGCCATGACTAAGTAAATTCATCTGCATAATGGCTTCCTCAGCCATCATGGGTTTAAAAGCAAAACGCTTCGTCCGCACCAAACAAGGGCTATCTTCTTCCGGAAATTCGGAATTTACCGGCATCCCCGGAATTCCCGGCAATAATTTCTCCGCACTTGTCGCAATATTTCTTACGCTTAATCCTTTTACTTTCTTACTCAGACGTGTTTTATATTTTTCCATCTGTCTTTCGATTTTATCTATCACTAAATCTACCGAAGAATACATATCAGGCGACTCTTCTTCCCCGCGTAATATATATCCGTTTAGCGGAATGGTCACTTCCACACGATGACGTTCTTTCTCCACTATCAAAGCAACAACAGCCTCAGGAGAATTATCAAAATACTTATCTAGCTTGCCTAACTTTTTTTCTACATGTTCCTTTAAACCATCTGTAACCTGAATGTTTTTACCTCTAAACTGAAACTTCATATACTTCACTCCTTCCACGATTCTATATTCTCTTCGTCTATATAAATATTCCCCTTTTGCAAGAAAAATCCTGCATAAAAAATAAAGAAATAAAATAGTAATACCAAGCTATTCCCGCCGCAATTGAATTATCCGTCATTATTGCCCGTGCCGAGGGCAAATAAAACCCCCGGTATTAAACCATACCGGGGGAATACTATCTGCATTTACATTTAATTTAAATTTACCTTTAACTTATAATTAGGCCTTGGTAACGTTAGCAGCCTGCAATCCTTTAGGGCCTTCAACAATTTCAAACTCTACCGTATCCCCTTCATACAAAGTTTTGAAACCTTCCTCCTGAATTGCCGAAAAATGTACGAATACGTCGTCCCCATCTTCTCTTTCAATAAATCCATACCCTTTTTCTTTGTTGAACCATTTAACTTTTCCTTGCATCGAAAACATTCCTCCTAAAAAATAACTAAGCAGAAATAACTCCGCTCCAATGATTATAGCATTTCTTGAAAATGAAGTCAAACAAATACCGCCGTAATATCTATAATATCTTACTCAAAAAAGCCCTGGTTCGTTCGTTTTGCGCCTCTTTGAAAATACTTTCCGGGGTTCCTTCTTCCAAAATTCGCCCTTCATCCATAAACAAAACGCGATCACCCACCTCGCGCGCAAAGCCCATCTCGTGTGTTACAACAACCATCGTCATGCCTTCCCGGGCCAGATCCTTCATCACGTTCAGAACCTCTCCTACCATTTCCGGATCCAAAGCCGAAGTCGGCTCGTCAAAAAGCATTATACGCGGCTGCATGGCCAAAGCGCGGGCTATCGCCACCCTCTGCTGCTGACCGCCGGAAAGAGATTCAGGATAAACATGGGCCTTATCCGTCAAACCAATTTTCTGCAATAAACCAGAGGCCCTTTCCTCTGCTTCTTCTCTTGCTAACCCTCGCACCTTCATCGGCGCAAGTATAATATTTTCTAAAGCCGTCATCTGTGGGAAAAGATTAAAGCGCTGAAAAACCATGCCTACCTCAGCCCGTAAAGTATTAATATTCGTCTTCGGATCAGTTACCGAAATCTGATCAATCGTTATTTCCCCGGCCGTAGGCGTTTCTAAAAAGTTCAGGCAACGCAAAAAAGTACTTTTGCCGGAACCGGACGGTCCAATCACCACCACGACTTCCTTTTCTTTAATCCTCGTCGTAATTCCCTTTAAAACCTCCAGCTTACCAAAAGATTTAACTAAATCAGTCACGGCGATCACTTACGGCCAACCTCCTTTCCATCATTGATACCAGGCGTGAAATACTCAAAGTCATCACCAGATACATCAACAAAATACCCATATATACCGGGAAAGGAGCAAAAGTTACCGCAATAAACAGCTGCCCTTTACGGGTTAATTCCTCTACACCAATTACCGATAACAAGGAGGTATCTTTCAGCATCGCAATAAATTCATTACCCAAAGGAGGAATCACCCTCTTCAAAGCCTGAGGTAAAACAACATGCCTCATCGCTTGAGCACCGGTCATGCCAAGGGACCGTGCCGCCTCCGTCTGCCCACGATCAATGGATTGAATCCCGCCCCTCACAATTTCCGCCACATAGGCTCCCGAATTAATCCCGCAAGCAGCGATTCCGGCTACATAGACATTAATGGGCCAGCGGCTTCCGGTTAGAACATAAAGCAGACTGGGAATACCCAAATAGATAATAAAAATCTGTACCAGCAAAGGAGTGCCCCGAATAAAATCCACATATATTCTGGCTAAGGCTCTCAACACCACTCTATCCGAGAGACGGGCCAGTCCTACTAATGTACCAATCAACACTCCTAAAAATACTGCTGATGCTGTAATCCAGATCGTTGTTATCGCACCTGAAAAAAGCAGTGGAATAACTTTGACAAAAAGATCATAATAATTAATAATAAATCGCCCCTTTGACTCAACATCAATTAACTCAACACCAATTAGGGCCGGGCATTTTCAGGCAGATCATACTTCTCCAACAGTTCAGCGTATTTACCGCTTTCCAATACTTTCTGTAAACCCTCATCCAGCTTCTTTAAAAGCTCGGTATTTTCCTTGGCCACAGCAAAACCGTACTGTTCGCTATTCATGGGCTCACCTACGATTTTAATCTCACTATGCCCGCTCTTAATAAAGGCCTGCGTAACGGGAAGATCATTAATCACCGCATCAACTGTGCCTTTAGTTAATTCAGCCATCAATACATCAATAGTATCATACGTCTTCACACTCTTGACAATACCCTTTTTCTTCAGTTCATTAGCCTTCATCGCACCCGTTGTACCAATCTGTACAGCTACTCGTGCTCCCTTTAAATCTGCTTCCGAGGCAATGGTTTCATTAGATTTAACCACCGCCAGCGCCAAACCGGAATTAATATAAGGTGCCGTAAAATCAACCTGTAATTTTCTGTCCTCATCTATTGTCATCCCGGAAGCAACAATATCAATCGTCCCGGACTGCAACGCCGGAATAAGCGCATCAAATCCCAAGCTCTGTACTTCT
>DHPU01000072.1:1651-2787 GCA_002407935.1 Peptococcaceae bacterium UBA5356 | reverse complement strand
GCCGCAATAGCTTCAATTAATTCAATATCAAAGCCGATAATTTTGTCATTCTCTATATCCATATACTCAAAAGGCTGAAATGTAGGCTCTGTCCCCACTTTATAAACCGTTTCCTGATTCTCCGTTTTACCACAAGCACCCATCGTTAAAACTAACCCAAACACTAATAATACCGCTAATACTTTACTAACCCTATTCCTTTTTTTCATCCTAATCTTTCCCTCCCAAATATCTCTTCATAATTTTAAAAACCTAATCAAAATTTATTATACATATACCTGAATATTTAAGCAAGAGGGCAATTGTTATATCTATATAAATTGTTGTACAATTTGTCCGTATTAGGGATACACTATATTCACTTTCTCAAATATAGTTTTATTCTAATATTCCCCCTTTTTTTCACGTAAAATCTGTGGATAATGTGGATAACTCTGTTAATAACTTTCTATCCTGCCTTTTACGTTGTGGGTAATTTCAGTTCTAAAATTTTTTTATTTTTTTATTTGGATGTAATTACCTTGACAAGACCAAAAAAATCTTTTCTTTAGAAAAACACCGTATTTGCAATCTTTATACAAGAGCAAAAAAAGCAAATATTGTACCAATCAGCGGCACAAATTAAAGGGGCAATACAACAATCCTGAAATTGTATTACCCCTTTCCCTAATAACCCCTCTTATAAACAGTACTGATTTCACTGCACACTGTTTGTATATTAAATTTTTCAACCCACTCACTTGGAATAATCAATAAATACTCCCCCATCAGCAGAGGGTTCTGCCTGATAAGCCTTATTCACCTTCTTCACTGCCTGCAAACTTTTCAGGTTTTCCTGGGTTTGCTGAATCGCTCGACGTAAAGCCTCTTCATTTTTCCCATCCAACTCTTTAATCTGGGTAAGCAGTTGCGCTAGTTTGTCCAAAACGTTAGACAAAGCTTCCACGCCGGGGCCGGAAATTTTTTCTTTAATCAGACGTAAATTAAACTCGTCAATTTCCAGCGTCTCTTTTATTTCTTTCTTCAAAGAACTAATCCCTTTATTCATGTTTTCTAAGGTAGAGATTAATTCCTGCCGCTGATTAATTAAAGCAATCAGTTGTTCAACCTCTACCCCTTCAACCTCTGCCCCTTCC
>DHPU01000072.1:0-1542 GCA_002407935.1 Peptococcaceae bacterium UBA5356 | reverse complement strand
CCCCTTCCTTTACCTTTCCCTTAGCCAAGAGCGTACTTTGCCCTTGCGCCAACTTCAGCATTTTTTCATAATAAGGAACCTGTTTTTCATAACCTTCCGCGATACGTTGAAAAACAAGGTTTAAAATACTATCCTTCAAGGCTACCACCACCTGCCGCCAGCTTCTTTGCTCTTCTCACTTGAACAGATGCTTCTGCCCAAGTCTGCCGCAGCTCAGTTAGAAAAGCTATTGCTTCCTCAATCAGCACAGTCTCCTTCTTGATATTAGCTTCTACCAACCGCCTGTATAAATAATCATAAAGTGAAAAGAGATGATGAGACAGTTCATAGTCCATATTTAAACTATTCTCTAATTCTAAAACGATATCCTGTGCTTTAACAATATAATTATGGCACTCTTCAAGACAAGCATCTTCTAAAGCTTTTTGGGCCTGATTACAAAAACGAACAGCTCCGTCAAAAAGCATTAATAATAGTTTATCCGGGGGCGCCGTCATTACCTGTTGTTGCTGATACTGCTGATAGTGTTGATTTTGATAAGGATTAGGCATTGCCATTAGCTTTCAACCTCCCTCTACCTCCGGCTAGCCGCCTCTTCAGCTAGCTACTCAAACCACCGAACTGCTGAGCTATCCAGGCACTTTGCTGATTCATCCGCTGCATAGCCTTTTCCATCGCCGTAAACTGACTCCAATAGCGAGTCTCCTTTTTCGCCAAGTATATCTCTAAGGTATCAATCCGCTTTTCCAAGTGACCCATATCACGATCCAACATACTAATACTACCATGTTCAACCACAAAATCAATCAGTATCGTGGAGTTGACATTGCGGTAAAGCTCCACATCGTTTCCGGGACCTGCCTTAGAAATCACATCTTTCATTCCCGCAATAACATTATCATACAAACGGGTAATCAACCCGCTCTGGCTTCTCTTTTCGGCAATTTCTGCCGCCGTCAGCGTGCTTTCCTGCTTTAACGCCAAACTGCTCTCCGGCTTCTTGAACAACAGCTCCAACACGCTATCCGCATCTCGTTCAATCGCTTTTGTTAACTTACTTGAATCAATCATCAGCTTACCGCCGCGCGAACCACGATCATAACTTTCGGTAGTAATCCCGATCTCCGTTAGCTGCGCAAAAACTCCCGTGCTCCCGGCAACTTTTTCATATAAGCCACTGCGGATAGAACTCAAGGTTCTTGCCAAAACACTATCATTGCGGAGCAGTCCGCTTTTCGCCTTTTCTTCCCATTTTTCCGCCTGTTTATCTGACAAGCTTTCTCTTTGCGCATCAGTAAGCGGTCGATAATCGGAATATCTTTTTGCACTTAATTCCCCATTTGTTTTCTCAAGCATTTCGTTATATTTCTGGACAAAATCACTAATTTTTGCGTAAATCCCCTGCACATTGGTAGCTACATTTAACGTCGCCGTCCCTGTCTCTTTAAGCGTAAAATTAACATTGTTCAGCGTAAAAGTATTAGAGCTTTGTGTAAGTCCCGTAGCCGCACCAAAATCAAAGAGCGCATCTACCCCGCTGTA
>DHPU01000073.1:18444-30705 GCA_002407935.1 Peptococcaceae bacterium UBA5356 | reverse complement strand
TTCTTTTCTTGTTTATTCTTAATTGAAGAGTTATTTTATAATGATTTGTTTCATTTTTTCAACTTTTCCGATGCAAAAATTCCGTTCCTAATCTGCTTTTAATATATACGCAGCAAATTCTTTAATCTCATTTAGGTGAATCTCTATTACTTTTTGTACAATGCTTAAATTTATCGTCTGGTAGTCATGAACAGCAATATTTCTGAATCCAACCATAGCTTTAAGGCGACTGCTTAAGTCATTTGTAATATAGCCGTTATCATAAAGCAATTCAAAGGCATCCCTGCTGTTTTGTGGAATTCCTAATGCTTTTTCTGCAACAAGATACATCGCCAAATCGATACTTGCTTCCACTGCTCTTTGTATGTTTAAAATAATTGAATCTTGTTTTGTAAAATTAGTAAGGTTCTCTGGATTTCCTTCATATTCTTCATTTATTCGTTTTATACATCTTTCAATTATGGCAACCTTATTCAATATTACATCACTTTTCATATATACTGCCCCTTTCCATGGTTCTATCCAAGATCTCTTTTCTCTCCTCGTTGAGTAAAGCATAATCTTTGAATGTATTTATTTGGAACTCATGTTTTCTATTTTCATCAGACGAATAGATAATTTTACCTGTTCCTAAAATATTCGCTTTAAAAACTGTAGAAGCTTTCCTCAAGTCTATCAGATCCACATCCCTCCCCAATTCATTAGCCAATTCTTGGGCAATGATAAATACTTCATATTCACTTAGGCTTTTTTCCGATAAGAAAGCTAAATCAATATCGCTGTCATCCCTCAGCCTTTCCTCAGCAGCAGAACCAAAAAGAATAATAATAAATGCTGAGGTTTTCTCTATAAGAACATTCTTAATTAATTCAATATCCATTGTATCACCATCATTTCGGTAAACATGATTACTTAAATAGAATTTCGATAGATTACTTTAAATACCTTTTATTAACATTAAATAAATATGTGTTCTTCACGGTGTGCCCATTATATGGCCATTAATGGTTATTCTGCTTTCGCTTGTGCCCTTTTTGCGGCTTTTCCTCAGGGGCTATCTCAAAATCTATATTACGCTCTTCCACATTGACCCGCACCAATAATACCTTCACCGTATCCCCGATCCGGTAAATCTTATTAGTGTGTTCCCCTACCAACATCAGTTGTTTCTCCACATACTGATAATAGTCATCCGTTAGGGTCGAAACATGTACCAATCCCTCCACCGTATTGGGAAGCTCCACAAAAAACCCGAAAGAAGTCACTCCGCTGATGATTCCGGTGAAAACCTGTCCCACAAAGTCTTGCATATACTCCACTTTTTTCAAATCTACCGATTCACGTTCCGCATCCTCCGCTACTCTCTCCCGGAGCGAGGATTGTTCCGCGTATTCCTCCATCAGGCCCGCTAATTTTTTACGTCTCTTCGCCGCGGGCTCCCCCACCTGCCATTCCCGTATAATCCGGTGAATCGCTAAATCCGGATATCTCCTGATCGGAGCCGTA
This sequence comes from Peptococcaceae bacterium UBA5356, assembly GCA_002407935.1. Lineage (GTDB taxonomy): Bacteria > Bacillota > Peptococcia > DRI-13 > DTU073 > UBA5356. The sequence continues at coordinate 29,199 of DHPU01000073.1, read as the reverse complement.
AAATGCGAATAATATTTTGCCGCCAGCCCAAAATGCCCAATTGCTTCGGCCGCATAACGGGCATGTTTCATGGATCTAAGCAACACCATGGCAATTGTTTTCTCCTCCGGCCGACCCTTCACTCTCTCCACAATCTGTTGAAAAGCGTGCGGACTTACCTCCCCTTTCCGATTGCTCTTAATATAATAACCGAAAATGCCTAAGAACTCGTTCAGTTCTGCCAGATCATCCTGATCCGGCTTTTCATGTACCCTGTAAAGAAAAGGGGCCTCTCGCCAGAAATAATCCTCCGCCACCGTCTCATTAGCGGCAATCATAAATTCCTCAATCATCATCTCCGCCACGGAGCGCTCCCGCTGCACAATCTCTATCGGTTTCCCTTTTTCATCAAGCAGCACTTGGCTTTCCGGAAAAGCAAAATCAATCGCCCCACGCCGTAACCGTTTCTCCCGCAACAAAAGACAAAGCTCCCGCATTAACTCAAAGGTCGGTACATAAGTACGATAACATTTTAACAACTCCTGATTCTGTTCCTGTTCCTCCAGGATTTTCCGAACTGCGGTATAACTCATCCGCTCTTTGACCTTAATAACCGCAGGTACAATTTCATGCTTAACAACTTCCCCTTCGGCATCTATCTCCATCAAACAGGACATCGCCAGCCTATCCTCTCCGGCATTAAGGCTGCAAATCCCATTAGAAAGCTGAGGCGGCAGCATAGGAATTACCCGATCTACCAAATAAACACTGGTCGCCCTTTTCAAGGCTTCCTCATCTAAAAGACTGCCTTCCCTTACATAATAGCCTACATCAGCGATATGTACTCCTAAAGAATAATGCCCATTAGGCAGCAGCTCCAAAGAAACAGCATCATCTAAATCCTTAGCCTCTTCCCCATCTATCGTTACCATCAGCAAGTCCCGTAAATCACGGCGGTTACGAATTTCTTCCGAAGAAACAGTGGCCGGAATTCGCTCCGCTTCCTCCAGCACTTCCGGAGAAAAAGCCTCCGGCAGCTGGTACTTACGCACAATCGAAAGTATATCTATTCCCGGCTGATCCTTATTTCCCAGCACCTCCAGCACCCTTCCCTCTGGATTACGGCGCGGTTCCGCCCAACCGGTTATCTCGATAACTACTTTATCACCCGCCCGGGCCCCGCCTGTTTCGTTTTGGGGAATAAAAATATCACACCCCAGACGTTTATCATCAGGTATGACAAATCCAAAATGGCGACTGCTTGCATATGTCCCCACTACCTGCTTATTAGCCCGTTGCAAAATCCGAATAACTTCACCTTCCCGTTTCCGCCCATCCTCTAAATGGCGATACAAACGTAAAATAACCCGATCATTGTGCATCGCTCCATTCAGATTCTCATTACTGACATAAACATCCTGTTCCTGCACATCATCAGGGATTAAAAAGGCAAAACCCTTGGGGCTCCCCTGCAAACGTCCCACCACCAAATTCATCTTTTGCGGTAAACCATAGCGTCCTTTGCGATTTCGTACTATTTTGCCTTCTTGCTCCATTTCCTTTAATAAAGCCGTAAAAGCCTCCTGATCTTTAATCAGCAAATCCTTCTTAGCCAGCCATTCCCTAAGTTCTTCCGCCATCATCGGCTTATAAGAATTATGCCACATATACTCCAATAATTCTTCTTTCGTAATCATAAAACACTCCTTTTTCCTCATTATTTCCTTCTTCTCGCACCTAAAATTGATTATATCACATCTAAGAACCCTATTTATGAAAAAAGGCCAGCACACCTTTAATAAGCTGCTCTATTCCGGCATTGGGATTAGGTAATTTAACATCCAGTACCTGCAAAAGGCTGACAACAAAAGCAAACAAAAGAAAAGCAGAGAACGCCACTAATTCACGCCCATACTTTTTTTGGATCAATCCGGGAACCTCAAATAAAATTATGCCCAGGAAGGCAAGAATTAATAAAACAATCCGCATTATCCAACGCCCTCTCCTATTTCTTCCTTTCCCCCGTTCTCTTTCCTTTTCTTAGGTAAACCCTTGATTACCGCAATAATCAACGACAAGAGCGGAAGTCCTAATTGAAAAAACGGAGCATAATAAGGATAAATTTGAAAGGCAAACCTGATATTCTCGATATTACTCTCAAACTGTAAAATACTTAAACTAACTAAAATTGCTCCCAGCGGCAAAACCAAAGGTAGATAAGAACGCAGCTGCAAAAGCTGGGCTAACCCTAAAACAGTGCTATAGTAAAAAAAACTGACTTTGATAAAGCCCATCGTTAATAAATTAACCGCAATAATAATTTCCAACCTGGTCAGGATTTTGGCTATATTAATTAATCTGATGGCCGGAAAGGATGGATATGTTTGGATCGTAGCCGCGGCACCCAACACAGCTGTATTTCTTGCCACAACTAGAGCTAAAAATAAGCCCACCACGATTACCGCCATAATCACCGTCGTCCCAATTTTTTTTTGATCGGTGGTAAAAGGTAGAATCAGCAGAAAAACAATTGCTTCTCCAAAAGGAAACGCCGCCACACCATTGCTAACCTTCAAAAACTCTTGCCAGGGAACATCTAGCACCGGTAAAAAGTTGGCAAAATCCATATCCTTTAACAATAAAGCGGTATCAAAAATAATCTCCAATAAGGCTAACGGCACCAAAATCATACTGCATCTCACCAGTACTTCCAGTCCATTGCGTACAGCCGAGGCACAAACTAAAACGAGCATGATAATAAAAACAAGGATGGGCGTTTCCGGATAAATCGTAGCAACAAAAAAATCCCCAAAACTTCTCAGTACCAGACTAGCCAAATGTAAAAAGTACCAGAGATAAACCAAAGAAATTACTTTCCCTAAATAAGGGCCAAAAATTAAATCATTTATTTGTATTAACGTCTGACCCTTAAATCTTGCCGCCAGGGTTAAAACGACCCCGACAAAAAACAGCCCCTCCCCCAATCCCGCTAAAACTGCCAGCCAAGCATCACGTCCAATCAACTGCCCGGGATTAAGAATCAGATTAGCCCCTAAATAACAGCCCACAATTAATAAAGCCAGCTGGAAACAGGATATTTTACCCCCTTCAAGTTTCCTCATTTTAATCTGCCGCCGCTGGGGTAACCGGTCGAGTAATCATACTCGAACGGCGTAATTTAGTCTCTACCACAATTTTTACTTCTAGCTGGGGAAAAACCTCATCCCAATGTAGCTCCAGTTCCTTCCACAAAGCCGGATATTTTCTTTGCACCACTTCCCCCAAGCCAAAAATATCGGCATTTAATTCCTGAGCTTTTTGCAAGGCCGCTTTTACTTCTTGACGGATTACCCCGACCTGATTTTGTTCTAAAGCTGCCCAAGCCGTCAAGGTTGTAAGATTTTCCGCACACTTTTGCTCATCCAGATTCCCTTCCTCCTTAATTTTTACCGTAAAAAAAGGCTTCCCGTCCTTTATCTCCGGCGTTATTTTACTGCTGGCCCGCAATATTTCTAAACTGACCTCTCCTTCACCATCGGGACTTTTTACCACGATAATCCCGCCTTTAATTTCATTAAGCACCCAGAGCAGTCCCCTACTTTCCGTTAAAGTTAAATAACCGGCCAGTTTATCCTTTTTAAAAACAGCCGTCCCTGCCAATCGGGCTATTTTTTTCTTTCCTTCATCTGAAACCTCTACCAGAGGAGCTACAGGGGCAGCCGTCTTACTCATTAGACGTTGACAGAAATCATTTAAATTGACAGCCGGAACCTCAGAAGTAGCAACACGAGCTTCCAATAGTTGTGCTAAATTCAAAGCCGGAATTTTTTCTAGTTCGGCTCCCGTTTCCAGCACTGCACCCGCTTTCTCTTTCGCTACTAAAATCCAAGCAGTCAGGCGAGGTTCCGGGTCACGAAAAAATAAATCAAGATAAGCGCGCACCCCTTCCCGAGCAACCTCATTACCTAAAATGATTACTTCATTATGCGCTAAATACATCCTCCGGTTAATCACATGCGTAAACCGCCTAAGAGTCTCAAGAACCGTGTTTCCTGTATTCGTTACATTTAAATAGGGCTTCTCTCCACTGCCCCCGCCTTTTCCAGGGGAACTTATCTCTGCCGGTTTAATGACTTGAGCCGTAACCAGAACCTTATCCTTCTCTTGTGCCTGATCAATTCCTACGCCCATCACCACAGCTAACGAATCAAGCTCGCGACGATCCCAGCAAGCTGTACTACTAATCGTGCCACATATAATAATTAAACATACCACGATCTTGCGCATCATCTTTTCCTTCCCGTTCTTCATGCCTACACCTCAAAAAAATAACTATTTTCGGAACAGAACTATGTTTCCTTGCGGGGTGGACGAGGTATTAAACCAAATTTAACGCGTTTACGATTGTTATGATTATTTAATTGCGGTCTTGTCAGCATCGCCCACATAGGCACCCTGATTATAGTATCCTTAAGTCCCTGCAGGTTTAACGGCGCAAAAGGGGCAAAATAGGGTACACCAAAGGATCTTAAAGCCGCCAAATGAATCAAAAGTGCCAATAAAAAAACAAAAAAACCAAACGCCCCCATAAAACCCGTCACTATCATCAGAAAAAGGCGGAGAATTGTTGCCGCATCAGCCTGTGCCGACACCACAAAAGAGGCGATAGCCGTCAAGGAAATGACAATAATCATCGGTGCCCCGACTAAACCCGCTGAAACAGCCGCTTCACCGATAACCAAAGCTCCCACAATACTGATGGCCGACCCAATCGGCCGGGGCAAGCGAATTCCCGCTTCACGCAGTATTTCAAAAATAATCATCATGATAATTGCTTCTACCAACGCCGGAAAAGGTGTTCCTTCTCTGGCTGCCGCCATAGTCATCAATAAAGGGGTGGGCAGCAGCTCCTGATGAAAGGTTGTTAAAGCCACATAGATCGCCGGAGCTGTAATCGTGATAAAAAAGGAAAGGTACCTAAGGGTTCTCACAAAACTAACATAATAAGGCCGTGAATAGTAGTCTTCCGGTGATTGAAAACTTTCTGCAAGCAGCATAGGGACAGTCAGAACCATCGGTGTCCCATCAACCAGGATCGCTACCCGACCTTCCAGTATTTTTGCCGCCACATTATCAGGTCTTTCACTATTCGCCACTGTAGCAAAAGGAGAATAAGGAGCATCCTCAATAAATTCCTCAAGATAACCGGACTCCAGAATCGCATCTGTTTCAATCCTTTGCAGACGGGTTTTCACTTCTTTTAATAAATCCGCACTAACTACACCCTTTAGATAAGCAAGACAAACCTTAGTCTTTGTCTTTTCCCCTAACTGCACTCCCTCAATAATTAAATCAGGATGACAGATTTTCCGCCGTAATAAAGAAGTATTCAACCCCAATGTTTCCGTAAAGCCTTCCCGGGGACCTCTTACCACCGCTTCTGTTTTCGGCTCCTCAACTCCGCGGTTTACCCAACCCTTTGTATTAAGAGATAATGCTTCGGCAAAACCATCTATCAATAAAATAGTATCCCCATATAAACAATTGTCCAGTAGCTCATCAATTGTAGTAACGACTTTAACGCCGCCCACCGCCACCATTTTTTCCTGCAAATACTCCATCTTTTGGGCCCTCTTCAACTCGCGCGGTGCAAAAAAGCGGCTGTCATACATGAGAGGTCTGATGACACTCTCGTTAACAATCCGCTTATCTACCAGTCCATCAAAATAAAGGAGTGCGGCCTGCATCTTTTCTTCCTCACCAAAATTAAATTCACGCAGCACAAAATCCGCATTCTTACCAAAGATGTTTCTTAATAAAACAAGGTTATCTGCTAAATTTAAAGAAAGCCCCGACTTCTCTAAATTTTGCTCGCCGGGGCTTTCTTTTCCGTAATTTTGCTTTAATAATTGTCCTAACCGTAATTTTTTTAGTATTTTTCGCAACATAAATGTACCATCTTTACCTGTTTTCTATACTTTTAAACCGACTTATCATTTATTGTTACAATAACTAGGTAAAAATATACATCCCAGTTTAAATCCGATTACTGATCTTTTCAAAAATATTGTCAGCTTTTTTCTCATATTTCGACAAGTCCTTTAAACACTTTTGAATTTCGGTTTCCGTCATTTTTTTCATCTTACCGGTAGAATCAAGAGCCGTCTTTTTAATCTTATAGCACTCCGTAATAATCTTATCAAATTCTTCAATGATATTTTTTATAGCGAAATCAATCTGGTCAGCAACCAATTTCTTCACCCTGATATACAGCGTGTCCATTTGTTCAGAATTAAGAACCCGGCTTAGTGACTCCATGATTCTACGCCTTACTTTTTCTTCATTGATATCCGCTAACTCTGTAAAAGTTTTCTTAACCAGTCCTTTGACAAAACCAAAAACCTTACCGTATCTGTTCTGCTCATCTTCAATAAGCTCCCCTAACCCTTTTTTCTCGATATTCTGAGTGTCAAAGATAAACCGATATTCCAATTTTTCATAGTTCATAAACTCAATTTTATATTGCAAATTAAATTGTTCATCAATAATTTTCTCCAACTCTTCTATAGCTCTGGCACGATAAGCATGCATTAATCGTTCTTTTCCTTGAATAAACCGATTAATTTCTTGCCCAATTTTGATATTTACGGTCTCAATGACATATTTAGCCCCGTCTGCCCGGATAATATCGATATACTGCGAATTGAGGTCTTTGATCACTTGCTCAAAAATTTGATCCACTAATTCCTTTTTCTCATTAAGAGACAGTGCTTTGACTTGGGCTGCTTCTTTTTTAAATTTCGCTTTTATTGGTTCTGCATCACTTTTTAGCGTTTTTAACTTTTGTTCCAAAAGTTCAGTCTTTTCAATTAGTCTTTGCAGTGTAACATCGTTTTCCCTAATTATCCTGAATTCATGAATACTATTTTTCAGTCCCATACAGGCATTCCGAATCACTAACTTAGCTTTTAGCAATTTTTCCTGAGAAGCGGCCAATTTAAAAAACCCACTGTTAAACTGTTCATAAACAGTATCAAAATTACTCATTTGATGAAGCGGCTCTAGTGACTCACATTTTTCAATCTCTTCCTTAATGTTTGAATCGATTTTTTCCGTTTCTCTATTCTTGACCGCCTCTAAAAAAGCCAGATGCTTTTTCCCATATTTTTTATAATACAATTCGTAAACCGATGAAACAGCACACTTAGAAGCAACCTCAGATAATCTTGTTCTTTCCTGGTCGGAAAAACAGATGTTTTCTAAGACATCATCTAAACCCGCAAAAGCATCATCTATATCACAATCTCTAATCGAATCCATCTGATTAATAATAAATAATATATTCACGCTGTCTTTATGAGATAAATTATAACTGGTCAACACGTCATTCAAATAATGTTGTAAATAAAACATTTCTTGTTTGTTCCCAACCTGTTTAGCCAACATTAAGACAATTATTGCTTTGCTATTTTTCAATACTGTATTAGTAATGTCATCATGTATTTCATTGGGACTTGAAAAGCCCGGAGTATCAATTAAAACTAAGCCTTCCTTACAAATCTGCAACGGAAATCTAATATTAACCTTCGTTATATTCGGGTTAAAGTGATCCTCTGAAACATATTCAGCCAAAACTTCACTAGTATATTTATTATCAATTTTAATTGTTTCGGTTCGAGCATCCTTATATGTGACGATAATTTCCGCATCCTTAGCATATTCAATATACGTTGAAGTCGAAGTACAACGTTTTAATCTGGAGGGTAATATTTCTCTGCCCAAGATAGCATTAATAAATGTCGATTTCCCTACATTAAAACTGCCGATGATTGAAACTTCATATTTATTATCTTCTAATTCTCGGATAATATCTACGAATTGGGACTCGGTAAATTTTTCCTGAAACTCTGTTTTGTAGGCGTAATTATTATCTAGTTTATCTGCTATTCCAGATAAATCACGACACGCCTGCTTAATCGTTTTGACATTTTTTGAATATTGTTCAAGTACTCCCATGTAGAATCCTCCAGTATATTATAGAATATTTTAAATACATTATACCATATCATCCTATTAATAAAATAGCAAATCCGACTTTGTCAAGATTTTTCTTTGAGTATCTTTTCACAAATATTCTAAATATGGGTTATAAAAAAGAGCTGCCTTCAACATTTAACTTGAAGGCAGCTCCGGCTACACCCTTTATTACATACGTAACTTACTACTGTAACTTAAGATCATTTCTTAATCTTAAACAAGTTATTACCTTTATTACATAAAGAGAGGTGCAAAGACTAAAGACACGATCGTCATTAGCTTAATTAAAATATTGATGGAAGGCCCGGAAGTATCCTTGAAGGGATCCCCTACCGTATCGCCGATAACAGCAGCAGTATGGGCTTCAGAACCTTTTCCGCCATATTCGCCACCTTCGATATATTTCTTGGCATTATCCCAGGCACCGCCGGCATTAGCCATCATGATCGCCAGCAAGAACCCTGCCACCAATGCGCCTGCCAAAACACCGCCTAGTGCTTCTTTGCCCAGTCCGGGAATCAATCCTACCACAATCGGTACAACAATCGCCAAAAGACCAGGAATAATCATTTCCCTAATAGCAGCGGCTGTACTAATACTAACACATTTAGCATATTCCGGTTTCGCTTGTCCTTCCATAATCCCTGGAATTTCTCTGAACTGTCTTCTTACTTCCTCAATCATATCTGCGGCCGCTCTTCCTACAGCGCCCATTGTTAAAGCTGAGAAAAGGAACGGCAGCATTCCACCAATAAAGAGTCCGGCTACCACAGCAGGATTCAAGACATTAAGGGTTTCCAAACCAACCGCCTGAGTATAGGCACTAAATAACGCTAGCGCCGTTAAAGCAGCAGAACCAATCGCAAAACCCTTCCCAATTGCCGCAGTAGTATTACCTACAGCATCTAAGCCATCCGTAATTTTTCTTACCTTAGGATCAAGGTGAGCCATTTCCGCAATTCCACCAGCATTATCCGCAATAGGACCATAGGCATCTACCGCTACTACCATACCGGTAGTAGAAAGCATTCCTACCGCAGCTAGAGCAATACCATACAGTCCAGCAAATTTATAGGAAAGAATAATAGCAATCACAATAACCAGCACAGGTAAAGTTGTGCTACGCATCCCTACCCCCAGACCGGAAATAATATTCGTAGCCGCACCCGTCTGAGAAGCTTTAGCTATCCCTTTAACCGGATTAAAGTCTCCCGAAGTATAGTATTCTGTAATTTTCCCGATAATAAACCCAGCCAGCAAACCGGTTACCGTGGCAATAAAAACATTGAAGCCTGTAACATCACCGGTTTCGGGCAAAAGCCTGGTTGCCAGAAAATATGTAGCAATCAAGGAAAGCACCATCGCTACAGTTCCACCCATATTTAAAGCTTTAGAAGCATTAGCCTCTTCTCCGGTCTTCACAAAAAAAGTTCCAATAATCGAAGCAATAATACCTGCTGCTGCAATCAGAATCGGTAAAAGAACCCCATTTGTACCCAAGCCTAAAGCTACCGCCAAAGCGATCCCGGCAATGATCGAACCTACATAAGATTCAAAAAGATCAGCACCCATTCCGGCTACGTCACCCACATTATCCCCTACATTATCGGCAATCACAGCAGGGTTACGAGGATCGTCTTCAGGAATACCAGCTTCGACTTTACCTACTAAATCGGCTCCCACATCGGCAGCCTTGGTATAAATCCCCCCGCCTACACGACCGAACAGTGCAATCGAGCTTGCCCCCAGCGCAAAACCATTAATCGTACTAGGATTATCAAATAGGAAAGTAACCAGTCCCAATCCTAACAGTCCTAAACCAACAACAGACATTCCCATAACAGCACCGCCGGAAAAAGCTACTCCCAACGCCTTGTTAGCACTTTCCTGAGCAGCATTAGCCGTTCTTACATTAGCCTTTGTAGCCACTGTCATCCCGATATAACCGGCAGTCACTGAACAAATTGCCCCAATGATAAAGGCAACTGCTGTCTCCGGCTGTAAGCTTTCCGCCCCTTCCGTAAAATATCCGGCCAGAAAAATTACGGCAGCTACCACGACTACAAATATAGCCAGCGCTTTATATTGTCGTCTTAGAAACGCCATCGCTCCTTCCTGAATAGCACTAGCGATGTCCTGCATTGTCTGATTCCCCGGGTCTACACCATTAATACGGTTTGCCAAATAAAAAGCAAATAAAAGTGCGGCCACCCCAGCGAGAGGTGCCCAAATTACAAAAGCATCGACACTCATTTCCTTATTCCTCCCTTAAAACCCAGATTACATTATTTCACAACCGATAATAATAACGTTAAAATCATGAAAGAAATGGCTATAATTGTTGAAAGCTTGGCTAAAAAATCATCCAGGCCCTTTTTCTTACCACCAAAGATCGTCTCAGCACCTCCGGCAATAGATCCAGAAAGACCGGCACTTTTACCGGACTGCAATAAAACAGTAGCAATCAGGCCTAAAGATGCGATGACTTGTAAAACAATAATGGCAGTTCTCATAAAACCCCCCCCTCCTTAAAATCAATATCATAAAACATCATTTCTAAATTATATCACAAAATTATAATAATACATAATAATTTTATGCGGCAACTTTTAAGTGTTTTAGCCAAGGTCTGCCTCGGGGTTCCAAATCCTTGTCCAGAACAGTCCTAAACTTGGCTCGGCGTGATACTGACCGGGCTCAATTCGCCTCCCTGCTCAGTTCGCCCTAGCGCCGACATCC
>DHPU01000073.1:18126-18290 GCA_002407935.1 Peptococcaceae bacterium UBA5356 | reverse complement strand
TTCGCTAAGGACGTTTAGCTGTCCAAGAATAGTCACCCTCCGGCAGTACCTTATCTAAAACTCGGTGAATCAGGCAAAGATGCTGTGTCTGAGCCCGTTTCTTTCGAAATACAGCTAAACAGACTTAACGAAAGCGAAGTGAGAAAGCAAAGGGGCGGACAGGA
>DHPU01000073.1:0-17970 GCA_002407935.1 Peptococcaceae bacterium UBA5356 | reverse complement strand
CTGAGTTCTAGTCTGTTCTGTATGGAGAAGCGAAACGGCGAGGGCACACATATTTGCCTCTTACGCAGCCCTTGACTAAAACAATGAACCATCCTAAAGAACACTAGCCTAAATTATAGAAGGTTTTTCTTCCCCTGTAAATAGCGGCATCATCAAGCTCTTCTTCAATCCTCAGTAACTGATTATATTTAGCAACACGGTCGGTACGGGAAGGTGCCCCTGTTTTTATCTGGCCGGCATTGACACCCACCACTATATCGGCAATCGTCGCATCTTCTGTTTCTCCGGAGCGGTGCGAAACTACCGCAGTATAACCGGCCCGCTTCGCCATTTCAATCGTATTGAGCGTTTCCGTCAAGGTGCCAATCTGATTTACTTTAATCAGCACACTGTTCGCTACACCCATTTCTAAGCCTTTCGACACTCTTTCCGTATTTGTAACAAAAAGATCATCTCCGACAATCTGAATCTTCTTTCCTAAAGCTTGGGTCATCTTCTGCCAACCTTCCCAATCATCCTCGGAAAGACCATCCTCAATGGAAATAACGGGATACTTGCTAATCAGCTTATCATAAAAGCCGATCATCTGCTCTGCGGTCATCGTCAAGCCTTCACCTTCCAAGTAATAAGTTCCATCCTTGTAAAGCTCCGTAGCCGCCACATCCAAGCCCAGGAATACATCTTCTCCCGGCTTGTACCCGGCTTTGTGAATCGCTTCCACAATAACTTCCAAAGCTTCCTCATTAGACCTAAGATTAGGCGCAAAGCCGCCTTCATCCCCAACAGCCGTATTATAACCCTTCTTCTTCAACACACTCTTTAAATTATGGAACACTTCTGCTCCCATCCGAAACGCTTCTGCAAAAGAAGCTGCCCCGGCCGGCAAAATCATAAATTCCTGAATATCCACATTGTTATCGGCATGCTTCCCACCATTAAGAATATTCATCATAGGTACAGGAAGCTCTTTCGCATTCACTCCGCCAATATAGCGATAAAGAGGAAGCCCTACATAATTAGCCGCCGCCTTGGCTACAGCCAGAGAAACGCCCAGAATCGCGTTAGCTCCCAGCTTGCCTTTGTTTGGTGTTCCATCCATTTCAATCATTAATTGATCAATTGCGACCTGATCCAGAGCATTACTATCCAAAAGAGCCGGGGCAATAATCGTATTTACATTAGTTACCGCCTTCATTACACCTTTACCCATAAACCTGTCTGCTTCACCATCACGTAATTCCACGGCTTCATAAGCTCCGGTGGAAGCACCGGAAGGAACCGCGGCACGACCGAAGGAACCATCTTCTAAGGTAACATCAACTTCTACCGTAGGGTTTCCCCGAGAATCCAAAATCTCCCGGGCATAAACATCAACAATTGTACTCAATCTTGACAACCTCCTTATTAATTTTAACTTTATTTGCAAGGGACTTTTATTTTTCCCCCTATACTAAACGCTAAACACTAAATACTAGCTTAATAAACTTTCTCCCGTCATCTCCGGGGCTTTGTGCAAGCCCATTAATTCCAGCAAAGTAGGAGCGATGTCCTGCAGAGAACCATCCTGCAGCCCGTTTATCCCTCTTGACTCTAATTCTTTCCCTACTAACACACAAGGTACTACATTAGAAGTGTGTGCTGTAAAAGGTTCGCGAGTTTCGGCATTAATCAGCTGTTCCGCATTCCCGTGATCAGCTGTAACCAGCACTACCCCTCCCTGTGCTAAAACAGCGGCAATCACCCGGTTTAAACAAGCATCTACTGTTTCGACCGCCTTGATACAAGCAGCTAGCTGTCCTGTATGACCAACCATATCAGGATTGGCATAGTTTAAAACAATTAAATCATAAGCAGCTTCCTGCAACTCTCCTACTACTTGATCGGTAACTTGGCAAGCACTCATTTCCGGCTGCAAATTATAAGTAGCCACCTTAGGCGAAGGAACCAGAACCCTTTCCTCCCCGGGATAGGCTTTTTCCACTCCCCCGTTAAAAAAGAAAGTAACATGAGCATATTTTTCTGTTTCAGCAATTCTTAATTGCTTTAACCCCGCCTTACTGACTACTTCGCCCAACGTATTTTCCAGATTCTGAGGCGGAAAAGCTACCGGAGCTTTAAGCTTAATATCATACTGCGTAAAGCAAACATAATGCAATCCCAAAAATCCTCCCGGCCGAACAAAACCAGTAAAATCCTTTTCCGTAAAAGCATAACTAATCTGACGGGCTCTATCTGCCCTGAAGTTATACATAATCATTACATCACCGGGCTGTACCCTGCCTACAGGCTCACCCTGCTCGTCCACAATAACGGTAGGCTCCACAAACTCATCGGTAACCTTCATGCTATAGGCCTTCTCCAACGCTTCCATAGGCAGACAGGCTTTAAGCCCTTCTCCGGCTACCATCGCTCGGTAACCCTTTTCTACCCGATCCCAGCGCTGGTCACGATCCATCGTATAATAGCGGCCTGAAACTGTCGCAATCTGGCCTAGACCAATTTCGGCGCTCTTTCTTTCCAGCGCCTTAAGATATACTTCCGCATTGGCGGGAGGTACATCTCGCCCATCTAAGATCGCGTGAAGATACAATTTTTTTATTCCCTTTGTCTTCGCTAAATCCATTAACGCAAACAAATGCTTAAGATGGCTATGAACACCGCCATCAGAAAGAAGCCCCAGCAAATGCAAAGCCTTCTTTTTTTGCACGGCTTCCTCCATCGCCCGGTTTATCACCTGGTTCTGAGCAAATTCCCCCAACTGAACAGCCCTGCTAATACGGGTTAATTCTTGATAAACAATTCTTCCGGCTCCCATATTTAAATGCCCAACCTCGGAATTACCCATCTGTCCTGCGGGTAATCCCACCGCTTCACCGGAAGATCGTAATACACAATGGGGATATTTTGGCATTAAGCTGTCATAAAAAGGTTTGCTGGCTAAACTAATTGCATTTCCTTCTCTCTCCCTGGAGACGCCCCAACCATCAAGAATTACCAGCATTACAGGTTTATATGGCATTTTTTATTCTCTTCCTCTCCGAGCGCCCTGTATGATCTCATAAAATGAGTCCACTTGCAGACTTGCTCCTCCTACCAAAGCGCCATCAATATTGTCACATTTCATAAAGTCTCGAATATTCCCCGGTTTTACACTGCCTCCATACTGAATACGCACAGCTGCTGCCGCTTCCCTGCCCCATCTCTCCTCAACAACGCTGCGGATAAAGGCAATCGTCTCTTCCGCATCTGCCGGGCTGGCATTAACTCCGGTGCCAATCGCCCAAACAGGTTCATAGGCAATCACCAAACGTGCCACATCTTTACTCTCTAGGTCGCCTAGTCCGCTTAAAACTTGACGGCGGCAAACTTCCTCCGTTTTCCCTTCCTGCCTTTGCTCCAGCGTCTCCCCCACGCAAAGAATCGGGATAAGCTCATTAGCGAATGCTGCTTTGACTTTTTTATGAATAAATTCATCCTGTTCCCCCAGAATATGGCGACGTTCCGAATGACCGAGAATAACATATGTACAACCTAAATCCTTGAGCATGGCAGGAGAAATTTCGCCTGTAAAAGCACCCTCTGCCGCCGGATAAAGATTCTGCCCTCCTAATTTGATCCCTGTGCCGCGCAGTCCCTTTTCTACCGCTTGTAAAGCAGTAAAAGGCGGGCAAACAACAACCTCTACCTCTTGATAAAGCTCCTTCTCCAAAGGAAACTGAGCTAAAAAACTTTCTCCTTCTTTAACTGTCTTATACATTTTCCAATTAGCGGCAACAACCGATTTCCGTTGATCTAAAAGAGCAGCCACCCCGGGCAAAACCTTCCCTTCCAAAAATTCTAATGATGCTCCGCCCCCTGTCGAAATATGATAAATCGCTTCCGCCAGTCCGGCCTTTTCCACAGCAGCAACTACATCTCCACCGCCAATCACCGTTTTCCCTTGTGACGAAGCCGCTGCTTGGGCGATCTTATTTGTACCCACCGCAAATTGCGGAAATTCGTAGACACCCAAAGGCCCATTCCAAACAATCGTCTGCGCTTTGGCAATAATCTGCCTGAACGCCTCGATCGTTTTTGGTCCAATATCAAGTGCCAGCCCCTTTTCAGGTATTTCTTGCAGCGAAAAAGCTTGACCTTGCGCCTCTGCCGAAAACTCTTCGGCTACCACCAAATCTTGAGGTAAAACCACCTTTACGCCGACTTCCTTCGCTTTTTTCAAGAGCTCCCTGGCTGTCTCCAGCTTGTCTGTTTCTATTTTGGAAGCACCTAATTGATAGCCCTGTGCACTTAAAAAGGTATGCGCCATGGCCCCCCCAATTAATAAGCAAGCCGCCTTTTTAAGCAGATTCTCAATGACCGAAATCTTATCAGAAACCTTCGCCCCACCTAAAATTACGACAAACGGCTGAGCCGGTTTCTCCAACACCTCCGATAAAACTGCTATTTCCTTTTCCATCAAAAATCCGGCAACAGCCGGTAAATACTGCGTTATTCCTTCGGTCGACGCATGGGCCCGATGGGCTGTACCAAAAGCATCATTGACATAAAAATCACCTAAAGCAGCCAGCTTTTTGGCAAAATCAGGCTCATTCTTTTCTTCTCCGGCATAAAAACGCACATTTTCCAGCAACGCAACCTGACCAGGTTTCATCTCCTTTACTACCTGCTGAGACTCTATTCCACCACAATCAGCAGCAAAAAGCACCTCTTCTCCCAGTAGTTCACTCAAATGTGGCAGCAATGCCTTAACACTCATTTCCGGAACGACTTGCCCTTTAGGTCTCCCTAAATGTGTCATCAGGATTACCCTCGCCCCTTGCTCCTGAAGATACTTAATCGTAGGTAAAGCCTTAGTCATACGAGTATCATCCAGAATTTTGCCTTCTTTCAGCGGTACATTAAAGTCAACGCGGACAAGGGCTCTTTGCTCCGCTACCTTGATGTCACGAATGGTCTTTTTATTCACTTTTCCACCCTCCCTAAAGGAACTTTTAGAAAAATATTTTAAAGCGTTCTGGCAACTAAACAGGCCAGATCAACAACCCGGCAAGAATACCCCCATTCATTGTCATACCAAGCCACAACCTTAATCATGTTACCATCTATTACCATGGTTGACAAGGCATCGATAATCGAAGAATGAGCATCACCATTATAGTCTTTAGAAACCAAAGGTTGATCGGAATAAGCCATTATGCCCTGTAGAGGACCCTCCGCCGCTTCCTTCAGTACGGCATTAATTTCTTCCACCGTAACCCCCGTATTTAACTCCGCCACAAAATCCACCACCGAAACATTGGGTGTAGGGACACGCATCGCAAACCCATTCAATTTACCCTTTAACTCAGGCAGCACAAGCGTTACCGCTTTAGCCGCCCCCGTGGTTGTCGGAATAATCGAAAGCCCTGCTGCCCTAGCCCTTCTTAAGTCCTTGTGCGGGAGATCTAAAATCTGCTGATCATTGGTATAAGAATGAACTGTCGTCATCATCCCCCGTTTTATAGTATATTTTTCATGGAGAACTTTGACAAGAGGGGCCAAGCAATTCGTTGTGCAAGAAGCATTAGAAATAATTTGATGACTCTGCGGATCATATTGATCCTCATTCACACCCATCACAATCGTAATATCTTCCTGCTTAGCCGGGGCAGAGATAATTACTTTTTGGGCACCGGCCGCCAAATGAGCACGAGCCTTCTCCCCATTAGTAAAACGCCCCGTTGATTCAATAACTACATCTACCCCTAACTCATTCCACGGTAACAATGCGGGATCCTTTTCCGCCAATACCTTGATTTTTTTACCATTAACGATAATGACCCCTTCCGCAGCCTCCACCTTACCCTTAAACCTGCCATGCACTGAATCAAATTCCAACAGATGAGCCAGCGTTCTGGCATCGGTAAGATCATTTACCGCCACTATTTCAAAGTCTTCATTATCTAAAGCAATCCTAAATACATTTCTGCCAATCCGTCCGAATCCATTTATCCCAACTTTTTTCATGAATTTTCCCCCTCGTATAATAAAAATTCTTCTTCCAAAGCTTTTTGCATCGCTTCGGCTGCCCCCTGATCTGTAATCAACACTTTCACAAAACCAGCTTTAAGAACAGCCAGAATCGCCTTAGCTTTACTTTTGCCACCGGCCACCGCCACCACCTGATTAAATCGAGCTAAATCTTCCAGCCTTGGCCCAACAGTAGGCGTAGTTACCGCTACCGAACCATCTTCCGCAAAATAATAGCCGAAAGCCTCACCCACCGGAAGTTTTTTCGCCCACTTAAGCAAATCCTGCCAATTTAAGTCACGGCGTGCGGCCATAATCTTGGGGACACCAATGCCATGCAATAAAAGATTGGCCCTTTTCGCTAAAGCGATTGTTTCTAATATTTTATGATCTAAAACAAAATTCTCCAAAGCCTCCTCGGAAATATCATCAGGTACATATAATAAGCGATAGCTTCCTTGCAAACTCTTGGCAATCCGCGCGGCAATCGTATTGGACTGAATTTCCACTACTTCTCCCAAACCACCTCGCGCCGGCACAACCAGAATCCCTTTCTTCTCATCAGTCTGCGGAATTTGGCGGGCCACCTCAGCCATGGTCGTGCCCCCAGAAACAGCAATTACCCAATCATCCTGTACTACCTCACTGACAAGCTTGCCTGCCGTCTTCCCCAACTCCCGTAAATTTGTATTAGCTTCATCCAAATCACCGGGAACAATACAAACCTTGGTGAGTTCCATTTTTTTCTCTAAATAATCTTCCAAAAAAGCAAGCCCGCGAAACTGATGAATAAGCTCGGCTAATTGGGGCATGAGGATTTCACATTCCTTCGTTAAAGATACACCTACCGCATCGGAAAGTAATAATTGCTGCCCTTTTAAAAACTCAACCTCACTACGTACCACTCTTTCCCCCAACTCTAACTGTTCGGAAAGAAGTCTTCGCCCAATCGGTTGATTATAACTTACCACCCGAAGTATATTATACCTTTTTTCTAACAAAAAGATTATCTCCGGTACTAATCTTTTTAATAACTCTAACCCCTCTAACAAGCTCATCCCTCCCGTGGGTCATCGATTGTCCCGCCTTTAATATATTTGTCCCATTCATTTTATATTTACTCTACCAAATTATGCTTACCTTGACAATACAGCAATTAATTTCACTGATTATACTTTCCCCATTACTGATACCGCCGCCGCTGGGCCGAGCTTAAAACACCCAGCTCCTCACGATACTTCGCCATTGTCCGCCGGGCAATTTGAATGCCTTGCTCCTGCAAAAGAGCCACTAATTTTTGATCACTATAAGGCCTGGTAATATCCTCATTTTTAATCAGCTCCAACAGTAACTGTTTAATAATTTCCGAGGAAGTACTATTACCCGTACTTGTACTAAGCCCGTTAGTAAAAAAAAACTTGAATTCAAAAATACCATGAGGAGTCTGCACATATTTATTAGAAGTAGCCCGACTAACTGTAGATTCATGCACCCCAATCTCTTTAGCCACCTGCTTCATGGTCAATGGTTTTAGAAACATGATCCCCTTGTTAAAAAAATCTATTTGTTTCCTGAGTAAAGCTTCCGTAACCCGATAAATGGTCATCCGCCGCTGCTCAATACTGCGCATTAACCAAAGCGCCTGATTCATTTTATTCACTACAAAATTTTTCGTGCTTTCATCTGCCTGACTAACCTTATTTAAAATGGCGCTATATGTCCTATTAATCGTTAAGCGGGGCAAGAAACTATCATTAACCAGAATCACAAACTCCCCTTCCACACGCTCAATTAAAACATCAGGAACAATATAACGGGTTTCTTCTCCACTGCTATAAGAGGCTCCGGGCTTGGGATTAAGACCCTTGAGCAAATCGGCCAGCTCCTGAACACGGACCACAGAAAGATGCATGGCTGCGGCCACTTTCTGCAATTTGCCCAGTCCAATATCCTGCAAATAATTTTCTACCAATCTTCGTAAATCTTGATCCGTATTGTTTTTTTGCCTAAGCTGCAGCAACAGACATTCCTGCAAATTACGCGCCCCAATCCCCGCTGGTTCAAAACTTTGCACCAACCGTAACACGTCTTCCACCGTCCGACGACCGGCGCCTAAAGCATGGGCCGTTTGTTCAACCGAAGTCGTAAGATATCCGGCGGAATCAATATTTCCGATCAGGTACCTGCCAATCCGTTGCTCGAGAGGATTTAAACGTAAACAACCCAACTGAAAAAAAAGATACTCCTGCAGATTTTGCTCCTCCGAGATCATATTTTCCAAACAAACATCCTCTTTTACTTCCCGTGGTAAAAAAGAGGAGCCATAGCTCTCACTTTCCCGCAAATATTCCTCCCAATCAACTTCCGTCTCTGCAATTTCACTCTTTTTTTCCTCTTCTCCTACTTCAATTAAAGGATTCTCCACCATCATTTGCTCAACATAATCTTTCAACTCTAAAGAAGAGAACTGCAGAATCTTGATAGCTTGCTGAAGTTCTGAGGTCATGATTAATTTTTGTTTTTGTTCCAACTTCAAATTATAACCTAGCATCTTTTTTCTCCTCCTAGTAGTTTCATCATTTCATCTAATAACACATCTCTAATATCCATATATCTATCTATACCATATATTATATCAAATTAATGTATCATATTGCCCGAAAATTTAATTATTAATACAGGAAAAAAGAGGATGTTAACTTTCTTCTGTTAACATCCTCTTTCTTATCGTCTCCTTTTTTACTCCTTAAAAATTTACTTTTTTTCAGGAGCACCTACCGGACAAACATCGGCACAAGAGCCACATTCAGTACATTTGTCTGCATCGATAACAAACTTTCCATCACCTTCGCTAATCGCACCGACGGGGCACTCTGCTTCACAAGCACCACAAGAAATGCATTCATCGCTAATTACGTATGCCATATTTTCACCTCCAACTCCTCATAACTCTTAACTACACCCTTTTCCTAATTAATTATACAAAAGTTTTGGCAAAAAAGCACTAGCTAATTGTATTTAAAAAAGCCTGGCCAATGCTTCTATTTTTCTTAAGCGATGATTAACGCCTGATTTTCCCATCGGAGGTGACATCATTTCTCCTAATTCCTTTAAACTACTGTCCGGATTCTCTAAACGAAGGCGGGCTATCTCCCTTAACCGCAGCGGAAGTTTCTCCAAACCCACTTTTTTATCCAGTAATTTAATATGTTCAATTTGTCTTAAAGACGCCTCTACAGACTTTTTCAAATTAGCCGTATCACAATTAACCAGCCGATTAACTTTATTCCGCATCCCTTTCATTATCCTGATATTTTCAAATTCCAACAAGGCCCTGTGCGCACCAATAACATTCAGAAAAGCCGCTATTTGTTCACTTTCCTTTAAATAAACCACATACCAATTTTTTCTGCTGCTGACCTTGGCCAGCATTTCCGGAAATGAATTAATCAGCTCGATTAAAGCCAAAGCATATGCTTCATTATTAGTAATTAGCTCCAGGTGGTAATTGCCCTCAGGATTATTAACCGAACCGGCTCCACAAAAAACGCCCCGCAAGAAACTGCGCCGGCAGCACGTTGCCTTGACTAACGATTTTTTAATGCCCGGCAAAACATCGCCGTCCTCGCCCAAAATCCCCAATTCATTAAGCACCCTGTTAATCTGGACAAAGGAATTAAGCCGTACGCTGTACAGATTGTTTTTTTTCAAGCGCCTCTTCCTTTGCACTCTAATCTCCGCTTCCAGATTGTACACCTCTTTAAATAAGCGAAAAATCTTTCTGGCCACTGGTGCACTTTCCGTGGTTACCACCAGCGCAATTTCGTGATTTGTGCTAATTGTAATCGTCCCATCCATGCGAATTAAAGCGGCTAATTCAGCCATCTTACAACAACGCTTCTCGGGAAAAATGCGAGCCAATTCATCCTTAGCCTCAGTGGAGAACGACATCTTCTATCCCTCCTTCTGAAGATTATTTAACCTTTTTCTTTCTCCAAATAAATAAGGAGTAAAAATTAAACGCAGAAGTAAAGCCGCTAATTTCTGCGAATTATGGCGAATATAATTATTCTCCTGAATTAAAGGCATTTGCAGCAGTTTAACGCCCATCTGTGCTATTCTTTCCCGATCAATTTGCACAAGTTGTGCACCCTCTGCCGCATATCTTTTCTCGTAGTGAGAAGGGATTTTTTGGCTGTTCACAATCATATAATCGACTAAACCCTGCACAGAATGCTCATATAACGCCGCTAAATGATCTCCCGCAGTATAACCTTTCGTTTCTCCTGCTTGAGTCATCACATTGCAAACATAGATTTTAAGACCCCGCGCCTGCTTAATCGCTTCCCTCATCCCTGGAATCAGTAAATTCGGAATGATACTGGTATAAAGGCTACCCGGACCCAGCACAATAACATCAGCCTCTCCAATCGCCTCAATAGCCTTAAGCGCAGGCTCACAAACAGCAGGCTCGAGAAAAACCCGCTTGATTCTTTGGGAAGACTGCGAAATAGCCGATTCGCCCATCGCCATTGAACCATCTGCCAATTCAGCACCCAACACCAAATTAGCGTAAGTCGCCGGAACGACTTTACCCCTAATCGCCAGAACCTTCCCCACCTCATTAATGGCCGCCTCAAAGCTTCCCGTTAAATCCGTCATAGCTGCGATCAATAAATTACCCAAATTATGACCAGCCAACTCTTCACCCTGCGTAAAACGATAACTAAACAGCTTCTCCATCGCCGGCTCTGTATCGGCAAGTGCTACCAAGCAGTTCCGCAAATCTCCGGGGGGAAGGATGCCCAACTGCCCCCTTAATTTACCCGAACTCCCCCCATCATCAGTTACCGAAACAATCGCCGTAATGTTAGAAGTGTATTCCTTTAACCCCCGCAAGAGAACAGATAGCCCCGTTCCGCCACCAACCACGACAATATGAGGGCCTTTTTTTAAATAATTTTTTTGGGGAGGCTGCATGCTAACCCCTCCCTTGGTTCTGTTGTTGTTTAAAAATATCCCTGTGCCGAATCATTACCCTGTATTCCTGGGACGATAATCTTTCTCCCAAACAATTAGCCAGCACTACAGAACGATGCTGTCCCCCGGTACAACCAATGGCAATCACCAGATGAGTCTTCCCCTCTTCCACATAATGAGGTAATAAAAAACTCAAAGTATCTTCATATTTCCGTAAAAATTCCTCCGTTAAAGGCGATTGACACACATATTCCTGTACCTCCCGGTCGCATCCCGTTAAAGCACGTAAACTATCTATATAATAAGGATTAGGGATAAAACGCACATCGACAACAAGGTCTGCGTCAAGCGGTATCCCGTATTTATACCCGAAAGACATCATCGTAATATGCAGCTTTACTTTATCATTATAAGGCCCATAGAGATCGGCAATTTGGGTTTTTAGCTCTTTCGGAGATAACTCGGAGGTATCAATGATTTTATTGGCAATACCCCTTAACCCTTCCATCCGTTTTCTTTCCAGCAAAATTTCTTCAAGCAAAGGGCCTTGACTAGCCAGAGGATGACGCCTCCTCGTTTCCTTAAAGCGCTTAATCAAAACCTCGGTACTCGCTTCTAAAAAAAGAATCTCATACTGCGTCCCCTGTTTTTTTAACTCATCTAACGCTTGAAACAAATCATCAAAAAATTGACCGCCCCTAATATCAATAACTACGGCCACATCATTCAGGACACTTTCTCCCTGCACACAAAGCTCCGCAAATCTAGGCAGTAACGCCGGCGGCAAATTATCAACACAAAAAAAACTCAAATCCTCCAACGCCCTTATGGCATGTGTCTTTCCCGCTCCCGATAATCCGGTAATAATATGAAAAATCAAATTTGACATCTTCCATCTCCTCCAACTACTATCCCTTTCCCTGACTTTATGATATATACCAACATCATAATATATCTGTCACTTCTTCGCCAGCATTTTTAATCTGCTGCAATGGCACACCGGCTTTTTCCAACACCCAAGACCCATAATCCAAAGCCCCCACACTTTCAGGAAAATGAGCATCACTATTCACCATAAAATTAACACCCCAACGGGCTACCTCTAGCACCTCCTGATAGCCGGGATGCTGATGTCCGGTATTTATTTCCCAGCAAGTATCCCTGGCCAGACAAGCCTTGGCCGTTTCCGCCAGATCGATCTCCATTTTTAATCCGGGATGACTAATCACATCAATCTCGTAGCGATAAATTGCCTCAACCAAAGCCTTCGTATTATCATTGATTATTCTCCTTTTCCCTCCTGACTTCCCTCTTGACCAACCGGAGCTTACCCAATTAGAACTTACATTAAATAAATTATTTTTTAATACCCATGGAAGTTCTTTCAGCTTCTTTGGTAAAACATACGGATGCAGACCGGCAATCAAAAAATCCAGTTGCTTAATTACCTCTCTGCTTATATCCAAATCTCCCATCAGACTAACCACATTAGCCTCTACTCCGGCATAAAGCTTCATCTCCGGATATTGTTCCTTACTTAAATTCAGTTCATCCTTAATGTGCAGCAAGACCTGTTCCGACTTCACCCCTGACCCCAGATTACGGGGGCCATGATCGGCTAATCCCAGCTCCTTTAAACCGGCCAGCGAAGCCGCCTCCACCATTTCCTCCAGCGGACTGCGCCCATCACTATAGGTAGTATGAATATGGTAATCTCCAAAGAATTTCACACAAAAGCCCCCTGGATTTTCACAACTAAAACCCTAAATATAGTATGACACATCTAATGGCAAAAAAAATCCCTCCAGCGGAGGGATTATGCTTGATTCATCAATTATTACCATATTTCTGCTGTAAAAATTTAACGATAACCTTGTCCAAATTTGTGCTGGCTTTATAAATCTCTTTAGAAGTTAAAGTCTGAACGTTTTCATTCGCTGTCCCATATAATTCTTTTCTTAAACGTTCCATCTCCTGTAAAATACTTCCCGTTTGATTGCTCATCATTTTACCAGCTCCCTGCGACAAATTTATTCTATTTGATTTATTAATGACTTAATTCGACTACGCAATGGCCTTTTCCTGCTATGTTATAAAAATTTTATACTAAAATTTGTAATTTGAACAATTTCCTTCATTCTTCATCACAAATTTGGAAGAAATTCCAAATTTGCAGGGCAGCATTACCTCCTAATCCCTCTACTTGCTTTAACTCTTCCAAAGAAGCCTGCCTAATCTTTTGTAAAGAAAGCTGAAAATGCTTAAGTAAGGCGGCCTTTCTTTTTGGTCCTAATCCGGGAATATCATCCAGCACGGAAACAAGATTACGCTTACCTCTCAAAAGCCGATGATAGGTAATGGCAAAACGGTGTGCTTCATCACGAATTCGTTGCAACAAATATAACCCTTGTGAATCACGGGGAAGAATCAACGGCTCTGCTCGCCCCTCCATAAAGATCCATTCCTCTTCCTTCGCTAAGCCTACAGCAGGAATGTGAGCAAACCCCAATTCATACATAACCTCCCTCGCCGCCGAAAGCTGTCCCTTTCCACCATCCACAATTACCAAATCAGGCAAAAGAGCGAAACGTTGAGCCCCTTTGCTCGCATTCATAAACCTGCGCCGGATCACTTCCGCCATACTGGCAAAATCGTCCGGGCCCTCTACCGTTTTAATCTTAAAACGACGATATTGGTTAGGATTAGCACGCCCCTCTTCAAAAACTACCATGGAAGCAACCGCTTCCTGCCCCTGGATATTGGAAATATCGTAACATTCCATCCGCTGAGGCGGCTCTGCTAACTGTAGATAAGCAGCAACCTCCCGTAACGCCTTTTCATTACGCTTCCGTCTTTCCTCCCGCAAGCTGCTTTCCTGCTGCAAACTTTCCTGCGCATTT
The DNA here is from genome assembly GCA_002407935.1 of Peptococcaceae bacterium UBA5356. Taxonomy (GTDB): domain Bacteria; phylum Bacillota; class Peptococcia; order DRI-13; family DTU073; genus UBA5356. Next base: position 4,081 of record DHPU01000073.1, on the reverse strand, counting down.
TTGGCCGCTAACGCCAATAATTCCTTTTTATGTCCCCGCTGCGGGAATTTCAAAGCCACCTTTCCGCCCCGCTTCCCCTGCAACCAGGCTTCTACTACTTCCTGTTCCTCAATTGCCTCAGGTAAAAGCAGCTGGGGAGGAATAAACTCAGCCCGATGATAATACTGTTTCAAAAAAGCCGGCAAAATATCCTGCCCTTCCATTTCCTGCACACCTTCCAGCAAGAAATGATCGCCGCCGGAAACCTTTCCGCCTCTGATAAATAAGACCTGTACACAGGCTAATTGCCCTTCACGGGCATAATGCAGCACATCAAAATCCTCCAAACCGGTCGAAACAATCTTCTGCTTTTCAATCACTTTTTCCACCGCCTGCAACTGATCCCGCAATTCCGCCGCTTTTTCAAAATCCAGCTGCTCCGCTGCTTCCCGCATCCGTTTTTGCAACTTTTTCGCCAGCGTTTCCTGCCGCCCCTCTAAAAAAAGCATGACCTCGGCAATCATTTTCCGGTAATCCGCCTCACTGATTAAACCCTGACATGGTGCGGCACACCGCTTTATATGGGCATTCAGACAAGCCCGTTCCTGCTTGTTAAAATTCGTCTGTTTGCAGGAACGCAAGGGAAACACCCGCTTCAACAGCTTAAGCGTCTCATGCACCGCGCCCACATTCGTATAAGGCCCAAAGTAACGGGCTCCATCTTGGCGTACCGTCCGCGCAATCTCCAAACGGGGAAATTTTTCCTGGACAGTAATCCGTAGATAAGGATAGTTTTTGTCATCCATCAGCCGAATATTATACTTCGGCTTATATTTTTTAATCAGGTTGCTCTCGAGGATGAGTGCTTCCACCTCGGAATCGGTCACGATATACTCCAGATCCCGAATATGTCTGACCAGCGCCTGTGTCTTAGGAGAAGTTTTCTGCTGCCCCACAAAATATGATCTCACCCTGTTTTTCAGACTAATTGCCTTTCCCACATAAATCACTTTGCCCTTTTCATCCTTATACAGATAAACTCCGGGCAGTGCAGGCAGTATCTTTAATTTTTCCTCCAGCACAGCAATCACCTTCACACATTATTATCATCCTCACGGAGTTCCATCCCACGTTCCAGCGTATCATAAACTGAAATCCGTACTATCAATAATTACAGGCTTTGTTTCGCGCTCGCTAGGGTAGTCAGCAATAATAGGCAAAACCTTCCGTAAATATTGCCCCGTGTAGCTGCCCGCATTCCGGCAAATTTCCTCCGGTGTGCCTACAGCAATAACCTGTCCACCCTTCTCCCCGCCCTCGGGGCCCAAATCGAGACAATAATCCGCCATCTTAATCACATCAAGATTATGTTCAATAACCAAAACAGTATCCCCATTATCCACTAAACGTTCCAATACCCCCAACAGCTTATGAATATCCGCAATATGCAAACCGGTCGTGGGCTCATCCAAAATATAAAGTGTTTTACCATTGGAACGCCGACTTAACTCCGTCGCCAGTTTAACCCGCTGTGCTTCGCCGCCCGAAAGCGTCGTCGCCGGTTGACCCAGCCGAATATAGCCCAAGCCCACATCTTGCATGGTTTTCAATTTACGGTAAATCTTCGAGTGATTTTGGAAAAACTCCGCCGCCTCATCTACCGTCATCTCCAAGACCTGGGCAATCGACTTTCCTTTATACTTAACCTCCAACGTCTCCCGATTATATCTTTTTCCCTTGCAAACCTCACAAGGTACATAAACATCAGGCAAAAAATGCATTTCTATCTTAATAATACCGTCACCACTACAAGCCTCACACCGTCCGCCCCTTACGTTAAAACTAAAGCGGCCCAGCCGATACCCTCTCATTCTGGCCTCAGAGGTTTGCGCAAAAACCTCCCTGATTTCGCCAAAAACCCCGGTATAAGTGGCCGGATTAGAACGAGGTGTCCGACCGATCGGAGACTGATCAATATTAATTACCTTATCCAAATACTCCAGTCCGCTAATCGCCTCATGCGCTCCCGCCTTGGCCCGCGCCCCGTTTAATTCATGAGCCAGCGCCTTATAAAGGATCTCATTAACCAACGTGCTTTTTCCGGAACCGGATACCCCGGTAACACAAGTAAACACATTTAACGGTATCGCCGCCTCAATATTTTTCAGGTTATTTTCCCTCGCCCCTTTCACCACCAGCCACTTGCCATTAAGCTTCCGCCGCAAAGGAGGCACCGGAATAGACCTCCGGCCACTCAAATAGGCCCCTGTCACCGAACCTTCCACCTGCTTAATCTCCTCGACAGTACCCTGTGCCACAATTTCCCCGCCGTGCACACCAGCCCCCGGCCCGATATCGATAATATGGTCAGCCGCATACATTGTCTCTTCATCATGTTCCACCACTAAAACCGTATTCCCCAAATCACGCAGCGATTCAAGGGTCCCAATCAGCCTGCTGTTATCCCGCTGATGCAAACCAATCGAAGGCTCGTCCAGAATATATAAAACTCCCACCAGGCTAGAGCCAATCTGCGTAGCCAGCCTGATGCGCTGCGCCTCGCCGCCCGACAAAGTACCGGCCGAACGCTGCAACGTAACATAATCCAATCCCACATTCACCAAAAAGCCTAACCGGTCGCGAATTTCCTTCAAAATCTGCCGGGCGATGAATTCCTCCCTATCCGTCAGCTGCAAGGAACGAAAAAACGCCAAAGCTTCCCCCACCGAAAGACAAGTAACCTCCCAGATACTCTTGCCCTGAATCGTAATTGCCAGGCTTTCCTCACTAAGCCGGGCTCCCTTACAACGTGGGCAAGCATTGCTGCTCATATATGACTCGATTTCCTGACGGGCATAATCCGACTGTGTCTCCCGATAACGTCTCTCCAAATTGGGAATAACACCCTCGTAAACAGTATCAAAAACCCTTAAATTACCGTGATTATTATAATAACTGAACCGAATTTTTTCGTTCCCTGCCCCGTACAAAATCAGCTTCTGCACCTCCGGAGCCAGCTTCCCGAAAGGTGTAGTAAGCGAGATTTTAAACTGTTTAGCGACAGATTCCAGCATCCCGTTATACCAGGTCGAAGTACCTTTACTCCAAGGCACTATCGCTCCCTCAGCCAAAGATTTATTGGCATCAGCAATCACTAAATCCGGATCAATCTCCATCTTAATCCCCAACCCACTGCACTCCGGACAAGCTCCGTAAGGATTGTTAAAAGAAAACATGCGCGGCGTAATTTCCTCAAAATTAATCCCGCACTCCACACAAGCAAACTTTTCACTGAATAAAATTTCCTCTTGCCCCATTACATCAGCAGTAACAATCCCGCCCGCTAAATTAATGGCCGTTTCTAAAGAATCGGCTAACCGTTTTTCCATCCCCGGGCGAATAATAATTCTGTCCACCACAACCTCAATCGTGTGCTTCTTATTTTTCTCCAGCTTAATCTCTTCACTGGCTTCACGTGTCTCGCCATCAACCCTGACCCTCACATAACCGTCCTTGCGAATCTGCTCAAACAACTTCTGATATTCGCCCTTGCGTCCTCTCACTAAAGGCGCCAGGATTTGCAGACGAGTTCCTTCGGAATAGGTCATGAGCTTATCCACAATCTGCTCTACTGTCTGCTGCGTAATGGGCTGACCGCATTTATAACAATGTACCCGGCCAATTCGCGCAAAAAGCAAACGTAAATAATCATAAATTTCCGTGACCGTTCCCACGGTAGAACGAGGATTTTTACTGGTGGTTTTCTGATCAATGGAAATAGCCGGCGACAAGCCCTCAATATAATCGACATCCGGCTTATCCATCTGCCCCAAAAATTGCCGGGCATAAGCAGACAAGGACTCGACATAACGCCGCTGTCCCTCCGCATAAATCGTATCGAAGGCTAAAGAGGATTTACCGGAACCACTCAATCCTGTAATAACCACCAGCTTGTCCCGCGGTATTTCTACATCAATATTTTTTAGATTATGGGAACGTGCCCCTTTAATAATGATTTTATCTTTCAAATATGCCACTTCCTCATCTAGCTTCTTTCTCCATCTCCTACAATACTTTAACCATGATTAAATATTATACCATA